>CAYLJQ010000139.1:0-12249 GCA_964383955.1 uncultured Heliomicrobium sp.
CTGCGACGCCGCTCCTCCATCTCCACTGAAGGAAGCCTCACCGGTACCCGCGACCGTCGAAATCACGCCGTTTGTTGAGACTTTTCGGATGCGATGGTTTCCCGTATCAGAGATGTAAACGCTGCCAGCAGAATCAACGGCAACGCTTTGCGGTTGGTTGAATGTGGCATTGATGGCTTGCCCGCCATCGCCGCTGGAACCCAACATTCCGTTTCCGGCAAACGGCAGAATCACTCCAGCGGGAGTGACTTTACGCACACGGTTATTCGTGGAATCGGCGATGTATAAATTTCCCGTAGCGTCCGCAGCGACGCCCGTCGGAAAAAACAACCGCGCGCCAATTGCCGCTGCGCCGTCTCCGGTTCCGCCGGTTTGGCCGTTGCCAGCCAGAGTCGTGATGATTTGTTGCGCGTTGAAATTGACCAGCAGCTTGGCGCTGGCGGCATTCCCTCTGACATCCCAGGCGGTGACCGTCAAATTGTTCGGACCGTTTTGTAAGGCGATGCTTGGAATTGTCCAGGAAGTCGTTCCTCCGGCAACGCCGCTGCCGCCACGGTCGTTGCTCCAGCGAACCAGAAAAACGGCTGCGTTGTCTGCCGCAGTTCCGCTCAGCGCCAGTGGAGAAGTAGAAGTTGTAAACGTCGCCGCTGCAGTGGGCGCAGTAATGGCAATTGTTGGCGTAACGGTGTCGCTTGCAGAAGCAACGAGAATGCGGCGAACGCGCAGATTTTCGCGGTCGCCGATGTAAATGTTGCCAATCGAGTCAACGGCGATAGAGTTCGGCACAGACAGCCGTGAAGCCAGCGCAGCCAACCCGTCTCCATTGAATCCGGACAAACCGACTCCGGCGATGGTGGTGATGATGTTCGTTCCGGCGGTAACTTTGCGAATTCGGCTGTTGCCTCTGTCCGCAAAATAAAGATTGCCTGCCGAATCGTAAACGACTCCGGCGGGAACGTTGACCCGCGCATCCGTCGCCGGGCCGCCGTCGCCTGCAAAACCGGACGTTCCGATTCCAACAATCGTGCTGATTTTGCCGTCCGCCTTATTGATGCGGCGAATGCGATTATTTCCGCTGTCGGCAATAACCAGGTTTCCGTTGTTGTCGAAGGTCACATTGATTGGAGCATTCACCCCAGCTTCTGTTGCCAGCCTGTCATCCCCGTTGTAAGTCGCGGTTCCGGTTCCCGCCACAGTGCTGATGGTTCCCGTCGAAACAGTGATTTTGCGAACGCGATGGCTGCTGAATTCGGCATAATAAACATCGCCGTTTTGATCAACTGCCAAGCCATACGGAAAATTCATGCTGGCCGATAAAGCCGGGCCGCCGTCTCCGCTGGAACCCGCCTGGCCGTTTCCGGCAATCGTGCTGATTTTGCCGTCCGCGGCGGTGATTTTGCGAATTCGGTTGTTTGTTGTGTCGGAGATGTAAACATTCCCCGAACCATCCACAGCAACACCTGTAGGCTGATTGAGCCTGGCATTTGTTGCCAGTTCGCCATCGCCGCTGAAGCCAGCCGATCCGGCAGTCCCTGCAATTCTGGAAATTATGCCGTTGGGAGCCACTTTGCGGATCGTGTGATTTTCTGTGTCCGTGAAATACACATTGCCTGCGCCATCCACAGCAATCTGATATGGCCGCGAAATCTGCGCAGCGGCAGCTTGGCCGCCATCGCCTGCAAAGCCGTTTGACCCTGTGCCCGCAACGGTAACCAAAACCGCATCCGGCGTTGAAGCAATAGAAATTGCCGATCGTCCAAGGTTGCCAACTCCATCTCGCGCCGTGACTGTAATCACATTGCTGCCGGGCGATAGCGGCACTGCGGTCGCCGTCCACACGCCGGTTGCCGGTGTGTACACAGCCGTTCCGGTCGCACCGCGATCTGACTGCCAGGTAACGGAAGAAACGGCGTTGTTATCCATTGCTCTTCCAGCCATATTCACCAAACCGCTGCTATTTGGCAGCGTCACGGAAGGTTCGGTAATTTCAACGGTTGGCGCGTCGGAATCCAATTGGCCGGCCTGGATTACCACAAAGGTTCGTCCGGCAATCGTCGCTGTCGCAGTGCGCGAATTGAAGGTTGTATTCGCAGCCGCCTGGAAATTGGCGGTTCCATCGCTGCTGCCGTTGCCTGTTATGGTCAGCCACGAAGCATTTGAAGTCGCTGTCCAATTACAGCCGCCGGGAGAAGCTGTGACCGCGACCGTTCCAGTGGTTGCCGCGGCCCCGATTTCGCGAGTTGGCGAAGCCAGTGAGAAACTGCAACCGCTATTGTTGACGACTGTACGCCAAGCGCCTCGTCCATGTGTGAAGGCATACACCGAAGTAATGCCGCCGGAAATTTGAATCTGGACTTTTTCGGTGATGGCATTGGTGAAGCCAGTTGTTTCCTGCGCCCAATTTGCGCCGCCGTCTGTGCTGACGAAAACGCCAACGTCCGTGCCGACGTATAGCCGAGCAGTATTGGATGGATCAACCGCCAAACTATGAGCCGGCACATCCGGGATTCTTCCGGTTGGATTTCCGCCGCTTCCCTGGCTGCCGTCTGCGACTGACCAGGTTAAGCCTCCGTCAATCGTTCGGTAAACGTGCGCGCCTCCGAAATTGGAGTACGTTGCATAAGCAATGTCTTTGTTATTGGGATCAAAAGTCAGTGAGGAAACCCAGCCGTCTCTGGGCTGCGTATAGGACCAGTCGGTGGTTGTCGTTGCGGTCAAAGCAGCGCTATTGCGCAGGACCAAACCGTCGCCCATTCCGACCAGCATTCGGTTTGAATCGGTCGGCGCGATTGCGATTGCGCTGACGGATTCCGTGCCTGGTGTCAGTGAACTTCCCCGCCCCCAAATTGCCGCGCCGTTGTTCGTGCGCCACAAATAATATCCGCCTGTCCACAATCGCTGAGAATCGCTTGGGTCCATCGCCAGGGGAGCCAGAAAATACGATCCGACGTCGCTGATGCCAAACGTCGAATCACCGAAACTTGCACCGCCATCGGTGCTTTTGCGGAAGAAAATGTCGCCGGCATACGTGGCATACAGCGTATTCGAATTGCTTTGGTCAATGGCAACGTATCCGCCGTCACCTCCGTTAATCAATCGCCACGCGTTGACGCCTTTGTCATCCGTACCCAAAACTGTTCCATTGTCCTGTGTGCCGCCGATGTACGTTTTGCCGTCGGCGGAAACCGCGCCATCGTAAAACTGCGTCACACCATAATTGTTGTTGAGCGTAGTCCATTTGACCGCAACTGAATTCGGATTGCAGACGCTGGCCGGAGTCGTGGCCGTAGCCGCGCGGGAATTATCGCTTCGGTACAACCCGCCGTCGTTGCCAACGTAAATCGTTTGATTGGAGGCTCCGTTGTAGTTCGGATGGAAAACAATGACGTGCTGATCCGGGTGAATCGGCCCCAGATCAAAGTTTGCATTGGCGTACCCTTGACCTGCGATTCCCCAGTTCACGCCGCCGTCATCCGACCGGGCAAGCTCAATGCCGCCAACCCAGACGCGGTTGGAATCCACAGGATCAACCGCAATTGCCAGATCGTACCAGCCTTGACCAAAAGTGAAATCTTCAAGATCAAACCCGCAATCGGTTGCTACGGCTCCTGCAAAAATTGAAAGAATCGCACGATTGAGCTTGTTGGAATCGGTATTGCGAACCTGCGCATTCCAGTTGGTGCCGCCGTTGGTCGAACGGAAAACGGCATACAGTGAATCTTGCGAATCGTTGTTTTGAATGCTGGTCGCAACCGCGTAAACAATCTCTTGATTGGAAGGCGCAATGGCAATCGCCGTTCGGCCAACGCCGGATTCCCGAAGCGAAACATCCCAGGTGCCTGCGCCGCTGGCGTCAGAGTTGCGATAAATCAGCGCCTGTTCAAAGTTTCCGCAGGACGCAAACACAACGTCAGTGGTTTTGTCCGTGCGAATCGCCAAATCAAGACATCCGGCATTAACCGTCACGCCACGCGGCCCAATCGGATTATGAACTCTTGTCCAGGTTGTGCCGCCGTCCAGCGACCGCATAACCCCGGATTTTGTGCCAGCGTAAATGCGATTTTTGTCTGTCGTGCTGATGACGATGTCATTGACGAAATAAAAGTCTTCAGTCTTCGTGCCTTCCAGCCGCGTCCAATTCGCGCCGGCATCGGTCGTTTTGAAAATTCCCGCGCCCCGGAAATCGCCTGCAGACAAATTGCCGTCGTATTCCGACCCGCCCACGCCTTCGCCTGTTCCGACATAAATTATGTTGGGATTGCCCGGCTCCATCACCATCGCGCTGACTGTGATGTTTCCCAGCAAATCCGCAATCGGAGCCCAGGTTTGCCCGGCGTTGGTGGATTTCCAAACGCCTCCGGTCACACCCGCGGCATACATCACATTTGGGTTTTGCGGATTGATCAGCAGGGCGCGCGTCCGTCCGCCGATGTTGCCCGGTCCCAGCGGAGTCCAGGCGGCTGCGGGAGATTCGGCTTCGGATTTTGCGCGCAAAGCCGCTGACTCTTCGGTGGTCAAAAAGCGGTTAAGCGATGTGGAAAATTGCGGCATCAAGCGCATTTGCTCGTGCGCTTCAAAGTATTTTTCAATCGGGAACTCTTTTTCGCCCACAGGCAAACGCTTTTTCAGAAAGTATTCGACAGCTTCCCTGGGCTTGTCGAACATCTCTTCTTTTTCTTCTTCGCGTTTGTCTTCAAGCCTGAAATTCGGCCAGGGGAATTCGCCATTCGCCATCTGCTGAGGCCAATTCTGCGCACCGGTCACCAAAGATTCTGTCTCTTGTTGAAGCAAAGGAATCTGAGTTTGAACAGGTCGTTTCGGCTGATGTTTCTGTTTTGGACGAAACCGGCTTCCTTTTCTGGCGCGCGCAGCTTCAATGCGCTCTCTGGTCGCCGATTCTTTTTCCTGTCCTGAAACTGCCAGCAAAGGCAGCACAACACCTGCTGCTAACGAAGCAACGATCAACGTCAGCAGCCATGACAAATTCACCTTCATCCTCTTGCGATTGGCCGATTTAGGCATGTGGTTCCTCTCTTTATTTTTCCGGCTGAGCGCAGTCGTTTCCATTACTGAATTGTAGCGTCAGCAAAAATTATCAGTGATTAGTTGCCAGTTGTTGGTTTCCAACCCGGCGGAATGATTCGTGGTAGTTTAGAACTGAGGCGCAACTCGTTCGACTTCAATCACGCCTTGAACCTTTCTGAGGGCGTTGCGCACGCGTTCCAGGTGATTCAAATCCAAAATGTCCACCGTCATTTCAATCAAACGAATGCCATCACCTGTTTCCCGATTGTCTGTGCGGGCATCGCGAATGTTGGTTTTCGCGTCCGCGACGGCATTGGTCAAGGCCGCCAATTGTCCGGTGCGGTCTTCAGTTCTGACGGCCAACGTCACGGCGTAAGGTTCGTTGCCGCCATCGCCCACCCAGGTGACTTCAATAACGCGTTCGCGATTGACCATCAAATTGGCGACATTTTTGCATCGGCGGGCATGAACGCCTACGCCTTTGCCGCGAGTAATGTATCCAATAATTTCTTCTCCGCGAATGGGGTTGCAGCATTGAGCCCGGTAAACTAGTACATTATCAACACCTTTGATTGCAATCCGGTCGTCCCCCAGCTTCAACGCCCGTTTGACCACCTGGGTCATTTGCTGCAAACGCGTTGTTTCAACCTTGTCCAGCTCTTCCAGCTTGTCTGCCGGAATAAAGCGCGTCAGCGCAGTTTTAGACAGCAGCTTTCCATATCCAATCGCGGCGTACATATCTTCCAGCTTGGGGTAACCGTTTTCCGTCCGGTATTTTTCCAGTAGCGGGTCGTCCAGAATCTTTTTCAGCTTCAGCCCCAGACGCGAAGTTTCCTTCTCAAACAGCTTTCGACCGACTTCAATCGCTTCTTCGCGCTGCCGCTGCGCAACGTAATGCTTGATCTTGTTTTTCGCGCGCGTGGTTTCGACGAATTTCAGCCAATCGCGGTTGGGCTTGTGGCTTGGACTGGTCAGAATCTCAATCGTGTCGCCGCTTTGAATTTGATACTGCAAAGGAACAATTCTTCCGTTGACCTTTGCACCGACACATTGATCTCCAACCTGCGTGTGAATGGCGTAGGCAAAATCAACCGGGGTGGCTTTGTTCGGCAGTTCAATCACGCGGCCTTTTGGCGTTCTGGCAAATACTTCCGCCGATTGCACCGGCAATTCCTGCTTCAGCGAATCCACAAAATCACGCGCATCCAGGTCCTGCTGAGATTCGACCAGCCTGCGCAACCATTTCATCTTTTCGTCTTCGCTGTTGTCCTGGCCTTTGCCTTCCTTGTATTTCCAGTGCGCGGCAATGCCTTCTTCGGCGATGTGGTGCATCTCCTCCGTGCGAATTTGCACTTCAAAGTGATGCCCTTCGTCGCCAATGACCGATGTGTGCAGCGACTGATAGCCATTGGCGCGCGGTTTGGCGATGAAATCCTTGATGCGGTCTTCAAAAGGGGTCCAGTATTGGTGCATCACGCCCAACGCGAAATAACAATCGCGCTTGTCCGGCACTATGATTCGAACGGCTGCCAGGTCGTAAACCTTGTCCAGCGGAATCCTCTGCTTTTTCAGCTTTAGATAAATGCTGTACAGACGTTTGATGCGGCCATCAATTTTGATGAAGGGAACGTTGTTTTCTGCCAGCCGCTCTGCAATTCGGGACTTCACTTCTCCCAGAAAGGCTTCGGTTGAAATGCGCTGCTGCTCCACCTGTTCCTTCAGCTTTTTATAGATTTCCGGCTCCAGATTTTGAAACGACAGGTCTTCCAGTTCCGCGCGAATCTTGCTCATCCCCAAACGATGGGCGATGGGCGCGTACACATCCAGGGTTTCCTGTGCGATTCGTTTGCGCTTTTCCGATTTCAGGTGCTGCAACGTCTGCATGTTGTGTAAACGATCCGCCAGCTTGACCATTACCACGCGCACATCGTCCACCATGGCCAACACCATTTTGCGCAAACTTTCTGCCTGGGCGTCTTCCTTGGAAACATTGCCGAGGTTGCTGATCTTGGTCACGCCATCCACCAGATGTGCGACGGTAGGGCCGAAATTCTTTTCGATGTCCGGCAGTTTGGCCAGCGTGTCTTCCACCACATCATGCAGCAAGCCGGTGCAGACGGTTTCCACGTCCAATTTCATGTCAGCTAACAAGTTGGCAACGGATAAAGGGTGGCTAAGGTATGGCTCTCCCGATGCGCGAACCTGATCTTTGTGCATCATCGCCGAATACAGATAAGCGCGGCGGAGCATATCCAGGTCTGCATCCGAGTGATTACGCTCAATTTTGCTTTGGATCTCTTCAAAACGGATCATCGGGCAGGATTATAGCGGAAGGAGTTGATGGTAGACAGTGGGTAGTAGTCGGAAGCCGGGAGCCGGGAGTCGGGAGTCGGGAGTCGGGAGTCGGGAGTGACGCTGTTCGCCTGACTCAACTTGTCAACCAGCGTTTCCGAAAACTGATTCCATCAATGGTCGTTACCGACTACCGATTCCCGACGACTCTTCTTTCTGCTTCCCGTCTACTCAACCGTAACGAATTGCCGATCACAGACAAACTGGAAAGCAGCATCGCTCCGGCAGCCATAATCGGATTCAGAATGCCGATCACAGCCAATGTGATTCCGAGGGTGTTGTAGAAAAATGCCCAGAACAGATTTTGCCGAACCACGCGCCAGGTGTTGCTGGCCAGGTCAAACACTTCGGAAAGTTTGCTGAGCGAGTTGGTCATCAACACAATCGCCGCCGCTTTCATGGCAATGTCCGCGCCGGACCCAACCGCAATACCCAGATCGGCGGCAGCCAGCGCCGGAGCATCGTTGATGCCATCACCAATCATGGCCACAAATTGGCCTTGTTGCTGCAAGCGTTCGATGACGGCAGTTTTATCGTTTGGCAAAACTTCGGCCAGAAAATCATCCGCGCCGACTTGCGAAGCCACATACGAAGTTGTTGCCTGGGCATCGCCGGAAACAATCATGGTTTTGACACCGCGTTGCCGGAAATCATCCAGCACTGCTTTTGCCTCTGCTCGAACCTGATCGCCTAACCCCATTAATCCCTGAAATTGCCCATCCCAACCGAAAAAGGCGACTGTCCGTCCGTTTGCTTCCAAGGATTCAGCCCGAATTTCCGCCGAGAAATGAATCCAAACTCCTTCATCTTCAGCAAGATGACGATTCCCCACAAAGACTTTGTGACCTGCGACGATTCCAGTTACCCCTTTTCCTTTGAGAATTTCGACCCCTCTGGCTTCCAGCAGTTCAATGCCTTCAGATTCCGCACGTTTAACAACTGCGCGCGCCAACGGATGTTCAGAATACCGTTCAAGCGAAGCAATCAGCCGCAATGCTTTTTCTTCAAAAACCTGCGCCTCGAATTCCATTTCACCGCTGAGGCGCAAAGGTCGCTGAGACAGCGCAGAGAAAACAGAAGAACTCTGCGAAACCTCTGCGAAACTCAGCTCCTGCGCGGTGGAAATGGCAGGCTCAAATTCCAGCAGCGCGAAATTCCCTTCCGTAATGGTTCCGGTTTTGTCGAAAATCACCGTATCTACTTTGCGTATGTTTTCCAGCACGCGGCTGTCGCCGACCAAAATGCCTCGCCGGGAAGCCGAGCCAATCGCGGCGGTCAACGCTAGCGGCGTCGCCATTCCCAATGCGCAAGGACAGGCAATCACCAAAATCGTAATGGCACGCATCAAGGCTTCGCTCGCTGGAGTGAATCCTCCAAGCCAGCAAACCAAAAACGTCAGCGCGGCAATTGCCATTACACCCGGCACAAACATCCGGGAGATTCGATCCACCGTGCGTTCCAGCGAAGACTTGCTGCCCAGCGCCTGTTCGACCATTTTGATGATCTGCATCAGCGTTGTGTCTTCGCCGACTTTGGACGCGCGAACTTGCAACACGCTGCCGGAATTCAAACTTCCGGCGATCACTCGGCTGCCCGGTTCTTTTTCAACCGGCGTGGATTCTCCGGTCAGCAACGATTCATCTGCGTGCGAATTGCCTTCGATCACTTCGCCGTCTGCTGGAATTCGTTCCCCGGCTTTGACCAGAAACACATCGCCAACGGTCAACGCGTCAACGGAAACGAACTTTTCTTCGACACCGGCAGCTGATGAAACCATCAACCTCACCTTCTTCGGCATCATCCGGTACAGCATGGTGATTGCGCGCGAAGTCTGCTCTTTGGCATTTCGCTCAATCAGCTTGCCAACCAGCACCAGCGTGACGATGGCCGAAGCCGTGTCGAAATACACATGGCCGCCCAAGTAAGCCTGCGCTGCGCTGTAAAAGTACGCCGCCAGAATTCCCAATCCCAGCAAGGTTTCCATCCTGACCACGCGATTTCGCAGCCCCTGCCAGGCCGGCTTCAAAATCGGCATCGCCGAATAAAAGATGATCGGCGTCGCCAATCCCATCAGCACAAAGGGCAAAAATCGCTGCACGCTTTCGGCAATCTGTTCAAAATAGCCGACGTAAAGCGTCATGCTCAGCGTCATGATGTTCAGGTATAAAAACCCTGCGATCCCCAATCGCAGCAGCAAATCGCGCCGTTCAACCTGTGCCAGATCGTTGTCGCCGCTGCATTCGGCGGCTTTGTAGCCAAGTTCAGTAATTTTTCTTGTGATGCGATCCGGCGGCATGTACTGCGGACAGTATTTGACCTTGACCAGGTCTGAAGCGAAGAAGGCTTCGGCGGAAATTACGCCGCGTTCTTTTGTCAGCACGTGTTCGATCAACCAGGCGCAAGACGAACACCACATCCCTGAAACTTGCAACAGAACTTCTTGCGTCTGCGCATCGGCTGGAATTGGCGGCAAAGCGTCTTTCCCCGCTTGCCCGCCGGTCGCAATTAAGCCGAGCGCCAGGCTGCGTTTGAACACTTCCGTTTCGCGCACGTCCTGCCCGGAAGCGATGACACCGCTTTCCAGCAAAATGGCGTACACGTTCATGCAGCCCAAACAGCAAAAGCATTTTTCCGTGCTGTCGAAGGTGCGCGTGAACGGATGGCGGCCAACCGCCAAATCGCAAAGGTCGCATCGCTGGTTTTCTTTTACGTCGTTTGCCATCTGAAGTGCGAGTTCAATACGGGTTAACAGTTTGTGCGTTCACAGGCTTGCCGGTTTCATCCAGAATAATCGGGTTGGCACGTTTGGCAATGATGTACGCCGTCACCAAAATGCCAATGAAGATCACAAACACCAGCCCAAGCAAAAAAGTCAGAATTTTCCCTTGCTGGCGGGATAGATAACTGACGATTCGTTTTCTCATCGTGGTTTCCTTTCGGTTGGAGTAATGAATGTCATCGGTGAATTCGTGGTTTCACCACCCGGTTCGACGCGACTGACAATCTGGAAATGGTTGACGCCTTGCGGCAAGGCTTGCGCTGGCACAGAGATTTCAAATTGAAGCTGGCGCTCTTCGGCAGGTTTCAGCTTTAGCGGCTGTTCCAATTCAATCTGCGCGCCTGGCAAACTTTCCAGCGTCAGCGTCAGGTCGGCGTCTTTGCCCTGGCGGTTGGCGACGGTCATTCGGAATTTATTGAAAATCCTTCCATCGTCGCCCAGGCGATACAGCTCCGCGCGGACAGGCGCGATTTTCACCATCACGTTGTCGCGCATCGAAAGCACGACAAACAACCCGGATGCATAAAACACCAGCAGCAACGCGACAATTGCCCGTTTCGCATCGCGCAATCCCAGCCGCCTGAGCAGTGGCGTCCGTTTGTCATTTGCCAATTCGCCTTTTTCGCCCCAGGCATAATGAATCAGGCCCGGCTTGCCCAATCGCCCCAGAACATCCACGCAAGCGTCAATGCATTCGGCGCAGTGGATGCACTCAATCTGATAAGGCGATTTGCGAATGTCTATGCCCATATGACAAACGCGGACGCATTTTTTGCATTCGATGCAAACCTTGTCAGCGCCCTGTCCATCGCGGTACTGAACAATCAGCGTTTCCTTGTCGCCGAGCATTCCCTGTAAATATCCGTACGGGCAGATGGTTTTGCAGAATGTTTGCCGCACAAACGTGAAATCCAGAAAGACAATCAGCGTGGTGGCTGCCCCGGCGATTCCGCCAGCGGTGCGAATATCCAGCGCGAACAATCGCCCGATCAAATCGCGCGGTTCGACAAAGTAAGAGATAAAAACAAATGCCAGAAATACCGACGCCACCAGCAACACGGCATAAAACAGCGCGGCGCTCATCCATTGTCGTCGTTTTGGCGAGAGCTTGATGAAACGTTTGTTGATGAACTTTTTGATGCGCGCTTCCACTGCCAGCGAAGCTTCGCTGAAGATCATTTGCGGGCAGAAATACCCGCAATAGATTCGCCCGTACAACATCGAAGCCGCTGCCACGACGTACAACATAAACAGCATCGAGAAAAACAGGATGCCGAATTCGTTGATCCACAATTCATACCCGGCGAAGAAAAACCGCTGGCGCGGAATGTCAAACCGCATCAGGTTGAAAAATGGGAGGGCGACGAAAACCAGAAAGCAGGCGAACTGAATGATTCGACGATAACGATGGTAGGTGGATTGCGCAGGTAATACCGGCAACTGTTTGCCACCGGGTTTGTTGACGGGTTTGATAGCCGAAGGGGCCGGTCCAGCCACGCCCCGCTCGGCGGATAAGTTTGGGCTGCTGACGCTCATAAAGTTTATTCGTTTGTAACGCCTCAGCCTCTTCGCCGCGTTGGCAGCGCTTTAATTTAGCCGTGAGTGCTCAACCGGCGATAAGAGGCAAGATTTCATTTTCGCCTCTTCGCCGCGTAGCGGCAGTTGAATTTAGCCGTGGGTTTTCAACCCACGGTAAGAGGCGAGATTTCCTACTCCTCGCGTCAGCGACGAGGAAACTTCCGCTTCGCTACCCGGCGCTGAAAACGCCGGGCTAAAGTCAGCCGTCGCGATGCGACGAAAAGTAAGTCAGTGATGACAAGTTGCTGCCTGGGCCGATAGCATTGGCATCACACCTCGCCAGACCAAAACTGCTCCAAGCAGCGCAACGCTGATGGCGGTCAACCGGCTTCCCCAACCGCTGGCATTTAATCGCGCTAGCTTCAAACTGAAAGCCGAAGAAACAACTCCCAGCGCAAACAGCGCGCCGGTTGTTCCGAATCCGAAAGCCATCATCGTTAGTGATCCAGCAAGCGCCGTGCCCGTCGCCATCGCTTTCAGCAGCGCGGCATAAATCAGTCCACACGGCAAAAACC
>CAYLJQ010000140.1:0-12247 GCA_964383955.1 uncultured Heliomicrobium sp.
CAGCACCAAGGTATCAATCTCCCGTCGGCGCAGTGGAGCAAGATACTGTTCTGCCATCAGCCGCGCAACCTGCGAATCGGTTTCGCCTTCCTCAACCAAAGACACAAACAGCGGACAAGCACGCGAAAAGATTTCGACTGATTTCTCTTCGCAGGCTTCGTGAATTGCTCGCTCGTACGCTCCGCTTTCCGTCGTCGCTTCGGTGGCGATAACGCCGATTCGACCGCTTCGTGTCGCCTTTGCTGCGGCTCTGGCTCCTGGCCCCAACACCGTCAAAAAGGGAATATTGAAATCGCGCCGCAAACTTTCGCGCGCCATTGCCGAAGCCGTATTGCAGGCGACAACAATCATCTTGACGCCTTTTTCGATCAGGAAAGCGGCATCTTCGATGGCGTAACGTTCAATCGTTCCGCGAGATTTCGTCCCGTACGGAACCCGCGCCGTGTCGCCCAGGTAAATGACGCTTTCCTGCGGCAACCGCTTGCGCACGGCTCTGAGTACGGTCAGACCGCCTACGCCGGAATCAAAAATGCCTATCGGGAGTGAGTTCATTTTGGGCAATCAAAAGTCGAAAGTTAAAGGCAGAAAGTAAAAAGTCAAAAGGCAAAAATCAAAAGGTCGGAAGTTTTTCTTTCCACTTTTGACTTTTGCCTTTTAACTTCACGGATGGAGGTGGAGAGAATCGAACTCTCGTCTGGCAGCCGTCTTCGAAGGAATCTACATACTTAGCCGCTTCGCTTAAAGTTTCGCTCGTGCCCGGTAGCAGAAGCGGCGAAGAACCGGGCCCAAACTATGCCAGAAAAGTTTCGCTTTTTGACTCTGACCTGCGTCAAATTGCTAGCCTGCAAAGTCGGCGCTCGACTTCCGGCACACAGGCGATGCCGGAGCGAACGGGCAGTGAACTAGGGTTAACTAGGCTGCCATTGCGAGTTCTTGATTCGCAATTAACGTTTTGCCTGCAGTTTACGGGTTACAGACTTCCCGGTATGCATCCGTCGCCTCAGGTCTCCCATCGAAACCAATGCACCCCCCAAAGAGTTTGCATTTCAGCGAACGATAAGGAGTGTACGTGTGCGGTTTGAACAGTGTCAAGGTGGGCTTTTCTTGGGGACTATCGAATCCCTGCTTCTGGCTTAATATGCGTTGAATTATGAGGATTTGTCTTTGCTACCCTTCTTGGCTTCCAGGCTGAACTTCTGAAGCAACCATTTCAGAACAGCTTCCTGATCTTGGATTGTTGCTCGCCGGATTTGAGCAAGCAGATGAATCCGATCCGGTTTTGGCAGTGCTGTATTCTGTAGTCCTTCATTGCAATTCGTGCAGACCGCGCGCAGATTCTGCGGCGAATCGTCACCACCTTTCGACTTATCGATGATGTGGCCCATCGTCAGTCGCACAGTTCGATTTCTACCAAGCGGATCAGGATCACCAGCCGCAACTCCACACATTTGGCAGGTATAGCCATTTCTTTCAAGCACCCAAGCGCGAGTTTCTTTTGAGATGCCGCGTGCAAAGGCGGGAACTCGCTCAATTGTTTCCAGAAGGTATTGATTGGGTTTTAGGTTCGCACGATCCTTGTGGGAGAGAATTTGATAGCCATCCTCATTCCGAAGCTCACGAACCCTGCGCGCCCATTCCACAGTTCCACCGCTGGCCTTTTGAATGTCCCTCGATTCAAGGACTTTGCCAATATTGCGGAGAAAAAACTCAAGAATTAACTGCTTCGATCCGGGTTTGCGTGCCATATTGTGTGCGTTCTCGGCTCATCTGAGCATATGTTGGATTAAGTTCGACAAGAACTGCCTTGCGGCCTAACTCGTTTGCCGTTAAACCAGTAGTCCCAGAACCGCCAAAAGGATCCAGCACAGTATCACCTACACGTGAACCAAGCAGAATACAGCGTCGCGCCAACTCACGTGGGAAAGCTGCAGGATGTCCGTTACCGCTTGGATCAGGACCAAGTATCCAATAGTTGCGAAGATTCGCGCCACTTGTTTCTCTAATGCCGTTTGGATCGTAGAAGTAAGTTGGTGATTTCGCCAACAGAAAGAGCTCTTCTGTTGCGCTGGTTGGTCTGTTCTTTACACTTTCAGGCATCGCGGTTTTTTTGATCCAAGTTATCTTTGATCTTAAAACCCACCCATCTGTCTGCAAAGCAAAGGCAACACGCCAAGGTAATCCCATTAGATCTCTGTCTTTAAGTCCCCAGCAGTCGGGAACTTTGCAGTTACGTTTTTGGATCAGTTTTTTTGTGTTGCCAACTATGGCATTTGGACCACAATTACCCGTCCCACCATTCCTAGCATAACCATCGCCAACGTTAAGCCACACCGTCCCATCCTTACGTAGGATGCGTCGAACCTCTCGAAAAACTTCTACAAGGTTTTCAACATACAGCTCTGGCGATGATTCTGTTCCGATTTGTGATGGATGATCATAATCGCGTAATCCCCAGTATGGAGGCGATGTCACACAGCATTGTACCGTTTCAGCCGCAAGTGTTGGCAGCACTTTGCGGCTGTCCCCAGTCAGAATTTGCAAGTCGTTCATATCAGCCATTATCTTGAGCCAAAACTAAATCGGCAAGCGATTCTTGCCAACCCCAAGTTTGCCTGATCACTTGCCGCGAAGTTTGGCTGTCGCGGCTTCGATCTGAGCGGTCATCGCGCCAATCGTTTGGCTGATGACTTTGACTTGCTCTGTTGCCTCCGTCCAGTTCTTTTGTTCCAGCGCTTCGCGGACGCCGGGCAGCGTTTTCACGCCGTAGCCAGTGTAAAACCCCGGCGCATAAATCTGATGCTTGAACCAATCGCGGCGAGGCAGGCCGGCTTCGGACAGCAGTTTGCGTTCGGATTGGTACAACAACCGGTTCAATTCTTTGGCATCTGCCGGAAGCGAACCGGTGCGGAGGATGGCTCCGAGCGCCCGGTCGTAATCGTTGGCGGCGCGTTTCAACTTTTCGACGGAAGCGCGTAACGGCGAAAGGTCAACGTTTTGTTTTGGAAGCTTGGAAACGTCTTCGACGTAGGTGCCAACGGTTTCAGCGAAGTTTGTGAACTCAAACGGCAGAATTTTCGCGTCGGCCAGGCGCATCGTGATCGTTCCCGCGACTTGAACCAGATTGCGGCCATATTCAAATGTTCCATCGGAAAAGCGCGTGTACCAGGCGAAAGAGTCATAAATCGAATGGTAAATGCCACCGCCCGCTTCGCCGCCAAAGCCAATGTTCAGTGAAGCAATTCCCAGATGGTCAATGAACGCAGTGTAGTCTGACCCGGAACCGAGCGCGCCGATGCGGATGTCTGCTCGTTCGCTGTCGGCTTCATTGGTTGGCCCGCGCCTGCGGCTGCGCATTCCGTCCCACAACGAAGCTTTGCCTTTGGAATCCATCACGGATCGCGCCACGTCGTTGACGAAGCGTTCCAGCGTGTGGGAACCGCTGGCTCCGAAGCTGCCTTTGCTGGTGCTGTCGGAATTGATGTAGGCGACGGCTTTTTGTTTCAACTCTTCGGCGTGCTGTTCCACCCATTCGGTCGAACCCAGCAGACCAGGTTCTTCACCGTCCCAGCCGCAAAAGATGATCGTGCGTTTTGGCCGCCAGCCCTGTTTCAGCAATTCGCCAAACGCGCGGGCTTCTTCCAACACCGCGACCATTCCGCTGGTCGGATCGTCTGCGCCGTTGACCCAGGCGTCGTGGTGATTGCCGCGAATCACCCATTCGTCTGGATAGGTGCTGCCTTCGATTTTGGCGACAACGTTGTACAGCGTGTGCAGGCTCCAGTCCGAAATCACTTTCAAGTGAACTTTTGCCGGTCCGGGGCCAACGTGATAAGTGATCGGCAGCGCGCCTTTCCAGGCTTCCGGCACTGTGTTTCCGCCAAGCGATTTCAGCAGAGGCAAGGCATCGCCATATGAAATCGGCAGCACAGGAATTTTCATCAACGTCTTAGCTTCATCGCGCGACAGACGTTTGGCGTTCTTGGTCGCTCCCCAACCCGGAGTCAGCGGGTCACCAGGATGAATCGGCATATCCATGACGCTGCCGCGCTGGACGCCAAATTCCGGCCGGTAAGGGCCTTTCGGGTAAACGTCGCCTGCATAATAGCCGTCTTCTTTCGGATCGGAATAGATCAGACAACCGACCGCTCCGTGTTCGTAGGCGACTTTGGGTTTGATGCCGCGCCAGCTTGCGCCGTATCGGGCGATAACGATCTTGCCTTTGACATCCACGCCCATTCGCGCCAATTGTTCGTAATCTGCCGGGATGCCGTAATTGACGTAGACCAAATCCGCCGTCACATCACCGTCGCCCGAATAGGCGTTGTACGTCGGCAACTGGTTTTCATCGCCTGAATCCGGGTCTTCGGTCAGCACGGGTTCTTTCAGCTTCGCCTGATATTTTTCCGGCGCAACCAGTTCCAGCACGCGCTCTTTCGGCGTAGGGAACAACACGTCGAATTCTTCCAGCTTGGCGTCTAGACCCCAGCCTTTCAACTGATCGCGCATCCATTCCGCGTACCGTTTGCCAGCAGCCGAACCGATGTGATGCGGCTCGGCCGTCAGCTTTTTCATGTACTCTTTCAGATTTTCGGCTTTCGGGATCGAACGAAGCTTTTCTTCCCAATCGGCATCGGTTTTGGATTGGGCGGTAATGGAAAACGAGGTCGCATTGATAGCCAACAGCGATGCGATGAAAACAGCCAACACGCGCTTGGCCGATTTGCTGTGCATAAAATCTCCTCAAACAAGAAGAAGGAGTGATTGAGAGAGGGAGTGAAAGAGAGATAAATCGTCCACTCTCTTTCATTCCTTCTTTCTGCCTCTCCTTCGTGGTCCTTCGTGTTACTTCGTGGAAGAAGGAAATGAGTGCTTACTGCTGACGCTTTTCGCTCAAATCAGCAACGGGTTTGTTGTACTGCTCTTTTTCCTTTTCGCGTTGCAGGTAGGGAATTCCTTTTTGCATCCATTCCGGTTCAGGCGCGCCTTTCAGTTTATTGTCCAGAAATTCCTGAATGCGACGCGTGTAATCTTTCTGGTTCGGGCGACGGCGAATGCCGTGCGGTTCGCCGTTGTAAGTGAACATATAGACTTCTTTGTTCAGCCGCCGAAGCGCCAGATAAAACTCAATGCCTTGATACCAGGGCACAGCATCATCCGCGTCGTTGTGTAGCATCAAGATTGGCGTTTGCACCCTGGGAGCCTGGAAGACGGGCGAGTTTTCAATGAATCGCATCGGCTGTTCCCACAGATTGCCGCCGATGCGGCTTTGCGTGCGTTCGTACTGAAATTGCCTGGGCAATCCGGTTCCCCAGCGAATGCCGCTGTAGGCGCTGGTCATATTCGCCACCAGCGCGCCGGGCACAGCGGCTTTGAACCGATTGGTTTGCGTGACCATATAGGCGATCTGATAACCGCCCCAACTGTGGCCCTGAATGCCGATGGCATTTTCGTTGACATAGCCTTGATCCACGACGGCTTGAACGGCGGGCAGCACACATTTCAGCGCGCTGTGACCGGGATAACCAATCGTGTAAACGATGTCCGGCATGAAGACCAGATACCCGTTGCTGGCATAGTACGAAGCATTGATCGAATGACCCGGCGATGGATTGACAAAGCGATGCACACCATCTGAAAGCTTTTCGTAGATGTACACGATCATCGGATATTTCTGCTTCGGATCGAAGTTGTCGGGTTTGATCAGCATGCCGGTCAGCGGCACGCCGTCTGTGTTTTTGAAGCGAACCAGTTCGGATTTGCCCCAGGTGAATTGATCTTTCTGTTTGCCAACGTCGCTGACTTTTTTCAGCGATTTGAAGTTGGAATCCGTGACTTGCAGGTCAGGAAATTCGTCAAAACGCGAAGCAGTCAGCACCAGCACGTCGGTATCTTTGGCTTTGACTGGCGTGCTGAACGCTTTCGCCGCCATCAACAGTTTTTCCGGCGCAGCACTTCCGTCAATCTTGTCGCGATAAAACCCGCTGTCGCGCGTCCATTCGTTTTCCGCTGCCAGCAGCAGCGGTTTGGCGGGATCGAAACCACGATCTCCGGCGCGTTCCTGTTCCAGCCGAACCACGCGGAATTCAATTTTCTCTTTGCGGCCAAGGCCGTCAGTCAGATTTTTGGCTGACGAACCGTCCGGCGCAATTTGCCAAACGTCGTACTGATCATTAAGCAGCACGTATTTGTCGTCTTTCGCCCAGCCGCCGTTGCCGTATGAAGGCGGACGGTCCGGATGGTCGTCGTCTTCACGGAAGAATTTGACCGGCAAATCTTTGGTCAGATTGGTGAATTTGCCGTCGGGGATGGAAATGCTGCCCCAGTCTTTTCCGTCATAAAACACAGCGTATTTGCCGTTTGGCGAAAACGAAACATTGGATTGAAACTTTTTCAGCAGCAATTTACGCGAAGCGTCCGAAGTGTTAACCAGATACACGTCGGAATAATTGGTTTCGTAACCGACAAACTTTCTGTACGAGCGGTCATCCGTGCCAATCGCCCAATCGCCGTTCGACGTTGGATTCACCCCTTCCATCGTCGTGTCAGCCAGTTGAACGAACTTGCCGTCTTTGATGTTGTAAACGGCGCGGTAGGATCGGTTGGCTTCCTGCGTGGCGCGGACTTTTTGCATCGGCTGAATGTAGTCGTCCTTCCAAGACCACAAATCGGCGGAAACCTTTTCGTCGGCTGGTTCCGCGTCAGCTTCTTTTTCCGGTTCCGGCTGCGGCGCTACGCCAAGGAATAACTTGCTGCCGTCGGCTGAAAAACTCAGTGCGCCGCGTTCGCTGATGACCATTCCCGAACGGAATCCTGCGGTTGTGGTCGAAAGAATTTCCGTTGCCGTCGCGGCTTTGCGGTCCCAGCGATACAGCTTGATTTTCGGCTGTTTGGCCGCAGCGTCGTCTTTGTCGCTGGCGAACACCAGTTGGGTTTGGTCCTCGTCCCAGGTCAGCTTGTTATATTTTCCTTTGCCCGTCAGCAGTTGAACCGGTACCGCCTCATCGCCCGGCGTCGCGGCAAAAATGCCGTTGCTGTCTTCTTTGCGGGCTGAAACGGTGTACACCAGCGTCTTGGCGTCTTTGCTGAAGCTGTAATCCAGCGCGTCAGTAAAAGTTCGTTCGCTGTTGTTTGCCAGATTCCTCAACACCAAATCGGTTCCGTATTCTTTGCGCGCACCCGGCCGACCACCGGCTGCACCTCTGCCTTGCGCCCCGCCGGGACGCTGAAAGTCTTCTTCGTCAGCTTCATCTTCGTTCGGCGGTTTCGGAGCATCAGCAGCGGCTTCCGGTCTTCGTTCTTCTACTTTGGCTTCCAGTGAATAGGCCAACCAGCCTGCCGCATCTTCCGGCACCTGGAAGTTTTTGACGCGTTCAATGTGCGTCACCTGGCCGCTGGACAAATCCATAATGCCCAGCGCGTTTTTCGGCATTTGGTCGGGCGTTTTCTTTTCCTTGCGGGCTTTCAGAATGTCGGCTTTGTTTGGCTCGATGGTGAAAATGGCAAAACGGCTGTCGTTGGTGATTCGTGGCCGAACGGCTCCGGCCAGCGCTTGAAAGCCTGCGCCTGGTCCCGGGCCTTCCGCATTGTCCGGCGGAGGTGTCGGCGGACGCCAGCCGCGTCCATAACGGAATTCCGCGCCGCTGCCAAGATTGCGAACGATGATTTCGCCGTCGCCATCTTGCGGCACGGCGGCATAAGCCAGAAATTTGCCGTCGCGCGACAGCGTTTGTCCCTGAATCGAACGCCAGCCGTCATAATCCTGATGCGTCAAAGCGCGTTTGGCTCCGGCTTGCTGTTTTGCTGCGCCTTGTTGCGCGGACGATAAAATCGGGAACAGCAGGCACAGCGCGCCAATCAGCAACAACAGGCGCTGCAAGCGCGATTGCTTCAAAGCCGAATTGGGTGAAGTCATAAACACTCCTTGGAAAAATCGTTTTGCCGGCTTCAGGCGAATTACCGAAGCCGAAATGTGGTATTTGGTTGTGAAGTCAAAATGAAAGAGTGGAACTCATTCGCAAAGACGACAGCCGATGGTGCGGCGTTTCAGAAAAACCGTTGGTACGGGCAGCTTTCAGCGCTCAGGATTCGTTGATGCACTTGTTTGCTTTCTATGTGTCGCTTGCCGAAACGCAAACTGGACAGCTTGCGCAGCGCCAATATAATGCCGCCGCTGGAAATTTCCACAGGAGATTGCATCAAATGCCAAATTGTTTTTCTTTGCCCAGAGCGGCAAAGGCTGCGGCGGTTGTCTTTCTTGCCTTGCTATTGAACGGCGCCATTTTCGCGCAATCAGGCTCAAAACCCGCTGACGACGTGGTGGATGTTGTCGTTCAAGGCGCGCTGGATTCAGAGCTGCAACCGTTGATTGCCGCGCTGGAACAGAAAGAACAGATTCAAATTGCCGCCTGGACGTTTTGGCGCGGCAAAATTGGCTCAAAGCGTGTCGTCGTTTCGCGCACCGAAGTTGGCACAATCAATGCTGTCGCGGCGACGACGCTGGCGATCACCACCTTCAAACCCAAACTGATCATCAACCAGGGAACCGCCGGAGCGAACGACCCCGAACTGAAAGTGTTCGACATCGTTATCGGCGAAGCGACGGTGGATTACGGCGCGTTCCGGTCGAACCACGCAGACGCCGGAGCGGGAATTGATCAGGCGCGCTGGACTCCAATTCCACATCGGTTGCGGCTGGACGGCAAAGAGCGCGTTATGTTCAAAAATTTCCCCGGCGATGCGGATACGATGAAAATCGCTCTGGATACGCCGTACAAACGCGGCCGTCTGGTCAAAGGCATCGTCGGTTCGTCGTTTGAATTCAACAAAGAAATTGACCGGCTGATCTGGGTGCAGAAAACGTTTGGCGCTTCGTCCGAAGACATGGAAAGTGCATTTGCCGCCGGAACCGCCATCGGGTTCGGCACACGCTTTCTGGCGATCCGCATCATTTCCGATTCCGAGTTCCATTCGCCGAAGCTGGAAGAAATCGCCGGAGAATACTGCGCCGCGTTCGTCGTGGACGTAATCAAAAAATTGAAGTGACAACGGGTCAGTACCGCGCGCGGTAGCAAGCAGGTTTTGCCATTGCGAGATTGGTGGAAACTTGCTCCTGCCGGACGCGGCGCTGACTCGTCGAACCTAAAAGTAATAAAGCCTTGAACCAATTCATCTGCGTCCCCATCACAGAAACCAATCCCGATGCTTTTCTTGCTGCCGTTACTGAAGCCGCGCAGTCGGCTGACATTGTTGAACTGCGGCTGGACTATCTGATGCCTGCGGATTGCGCTGTCGTGATTGAAAAGTTGCCCGCGCTGGCAGAAGGGACAAATCTGTTGCTGACCTTTCGCCCGCGAGAACAAGGCGGCCAGCGAGATTTGAGCTTGCATGATCGCCAAACGTTCTGGCGCAATTTGCCACTGGAAGTGATTAACGCGATTCGCTTTGCTGATTTTGAATTCGATCTGGTGGAAAGCTTCGGCCAGCAATCACCTGTTCCGTGGGAAAAGGTGATTTGTTCCTGGCACAACTTTGCAGAAACGCCTGATGATCTGACTTTGCTGTACGACCAAATGGCTGCGACGCCCGCTGCGGTGGTCAAAATCGCCACGATGGCCAACAGCATCAGCGATTGTCTGCGAACGTTTGCATTGATTGACCACGCAAAAGGCAAAAAGCCCGTCATTGCTTTGGCCATGTCGCTGGCCGGGTTGGCGACCAGAGTTTTGTCGCTTTCACGCGGCGCGCTGCTGACGTTTGGTTCGCTTCGGCGCGGAGCCGAAAGCGCATCCGGTCAACCGACAGTTACAGATTTGCGTGAGCTTTACCGAATCAAAGAACTCAATCGGGGAAGCGAGATTTTCGGCATAATTGGAAATCCCGTCGGACATTCGCGCTCGCCGCTGATGCACAATCCGGCACTGAAAACGCTTGGACGCAATGGCGTATATCTGCCGTTTGAAATCGAAGATGCCGGTCAATTCATCCGCGATTTTGTTCGCCCGGCGACCAAAAAGCTTGATTGGAATTTGCAGGGTTTGAGCGTGACGATCCCTCACAAACTGGCTGTGATGCCACACCTGGATCACATTGACGTGACCGCCAAAACCATCGGCGCGGTCAATACGATTGTCGTCGAAGGCGAAAAGCTGGTCGGTTACAACACGGACGTAACCGGCGCGATGAAACCCCTGGAAGACATGATCAGACTTCGCGGAGCACGTGTTGCGGTCATCGGCGCGGGAGGTTCTGCGCGCGCGATCTGTTACGGCTTGAACCAGCGCGGAGCCGCTGTGACGATTTTTGCTCGTGACCTTGGCAAAGCGCAGCCGCTGGCTGATGAATTTGGGGCGAAGCTTGCTGCGCTCGACAGTTTTTCAGGCAACACCGACATCGTCATCAACTGCACGCCCATCGGCATGCTGCATCACAGCGAAGGCCAGTCGCCGCTCAGCGCCGCCAGCTTGCAAAGCGTCAAGCTGGTTTACGATTTGATTTACACGCCTGAAGAAACGGCCTTGCTGCGCGACGCAAAAGCGGCTGGTTGCCAAACCCTTGGTGGATTGGCGATGCTGGTTGGACAGGCGGCGGAGCAGTTTCGGTTGTGGACGGGTTTGGAAGCTCCGGTTGAACTGATGTGGCAAGCGGCTTCGCGCCGCGTATAATCAGCTTAGTTATGGAGTGCTGTGCTCTTGGCACAGCTTTGGAAGTCGCTTCAGTGGTTGTGCGAGAAAGAAAACCGAAACATTGTAACTGTTCGGCTGGGATGCCCAGGTAATAACGAAGAAAAAACTGCCAAAGCTCCGCCAAAGGCGCAGCACTCCAAATTTACGTTATGGCACATTCGATTCTCATAGTTGATGATGAAGCAGGCATCCGCCAATCGCTGGGCGGCGTGCTGGAAGACGAAGGCTTCAACGTTTCCACCGTCGGCAGCGGCGAAGATTGTCTGCATGCGTTTGAAAAACGGCTATTTGCGTGTGTGCTGCTGGACGTATGGCTGCCGGGCATTGACGGGCTGGAAACCTTGGAGCGGTTGAAAGCAGCCTACCCAGATGTCAGCGTTGTCATGATTTCCGGCCACGGGCGCATCGAAACTGCTGTGCGCGCCACCAAGCTGGGCGCATACGATTTCATTGAAAAACCTCTGTCGCTGGAAAAAACCGTGCTGGCAGTTAAAAACGCCATTCGCCAGCGCGAACTCGAAGCCGCCAATTCCGACTTGCAGGAAAAACTGGAACGCAGCTACGTCATGATCGGCGATTCCGTGCCGATGCGCGCGTTGCGCCAGCAAATCGCGTTTGCCGCGCCAACCAGCGGGCGCGTGCTGATTTACGGCGAATCGGGAACTGGCAAAGAACTGGTTGCGCGCGCCATGCATTCGCGCAGCTTGCGGGCTTCGCGAGCGTTTATCGAAGTCAATTGCGCGGCCATCCCGGAAGATTTGATCGAATCGGAATTGTTTGGCCACGTTAAAGGCGCCTTCACCGGTGCGACCCAGGCCAAACGCGGAAAGTTCGAACGCGCAGACGATGGAACGCTGTTTTTGGACGAGATTGGCGATATGAGTTTTCGAACGCAATCAAAAGTGTTGCGCGCGCTGGAAGAGCAACGCTTTGAACCGGTTGGTTCTGAAACCTCCATCAACGTTGATGTGCGAATCATCGCCGCAACCAACAAACGCCTGGAAGCGGAAATCGAGCGCGGGCTATTTCGCGCTGATCTGTTTTATCGCCTGAACGTCATCCCGTTTGAAATTCCGCCGCTGCGCGAACGCCTGGAAGACGTGCCGCTCTTGGTGGAACATTTCAATCACGAATTTTCTCAGGCCAATCGCAAATTGCCGAAAGTGTTCAGCCCGTCGGCCATCGAACGAATGCAAACGTATCACTGGCCCGGAAACGTCCGCGAACTCCGCAACACGGTCGAACGCGTCATCATCATGCATTCGCGACCGGAAATTACTGCCGACGATCTACCCATTTTGAGCGGCGAAGTTCCGCCAGCTTCGAGCTACAACTTTGATTCTTACCGTGAAGCCTCTGAAACGTACGAGCGCGAATACATCCTGCGCAAACTTGCCGAAGCCGACGGCAACATCACTCGCACCGCCGAGTTGATGAATATTGACCGCAGCCATCTTTACCGCCGCATGAAAGCCTTGGACATCAACCGGCAATAAGCAGCCAATAAAAGTTCGCGCCAGGCTCATTTTCCATATCCCATTTTTTGATTTGCCATTTGTCATTGG
>CAYLJQ010000141.1:0-12231 GCA_964383955.1 uncultured Heliomicrobium sp.
GGATGGCGTCGGCTGAACCCAGGCGGCATAAAGGCCGATGCTGTTGCTGCCATAAGCGACCCAGCCAAATCCTTTTTCGCCCCATTCTTCGCCCCAGGAATTTTTGATCAGCCAGGCCTGTTTTTCGTCATCCCATCCGATCAAAACCATGACATGGTTCGGATTGCCGGTTTTCTGTCCGTTGAAAACGCCGCCTTGATAAACGCTGAAACAGGCATCGCCTTTGATGGGCATGGCCAGCGGTCCGTGTTCGATCAACGCTTGTTTGAATTGAGCGACAGTAGGCAGTTGATCCGGTTTTTGTTCGTTGACGTAACCCCAGGCAAGCGCACGATCCCAGGCTGTCAGAATTTGGTCGCTGTTCGCGGGCAGGTTGACGCCATCTCCGCCTTCGCCGGGAACAGCCATTTTGCCGCCGCGTTTTACACGCCGATCAAGCAGCGGGTCAGTGCAGGAAGATTTTCGTCCTGTGTATTCTTCGATGGCGGTTTTCTCGTCTCCATACTTCCACACCAGGCGGTCTGGGATGTGCGGGACGAAAGAATTGACCATAAAGGCGAACGCCGTCCCGTGCCAGCCGCCGCTTTGACAATCGCCTTTCTCTTTGCCGATGCAGTTGAGCAGTCGCTGGATAGAGGGAAAGCGCCGGTGTGATCCGTACTCCGGTACAGTCGCTGCGAAATACTCATCGCCGAGCCGCAATTGCTCCAGCAGCCAACCGCTTTGATAAGCCGACAATGTGGCAAACGCCCAGCAACTGTTGCAGTCTCCCTGATTCAACACCGGCCCAACATCCAGCCCCTGTTCGCGCCAGTCGAATTTGGGCAGGTTCGCCAGTGGCTCGCTGTTTTGCAGGGCAGTAAATTGCTCGTAACGCTTGCGGGCTTTGGGTGAATTCAACTTGTGGGTGTACCAATCATTCGGGCGGGTTTGCAGCAGCGTTTTGCGCCTGGATTCCAGGTTTTCCACTTTTTGCCGCGCGATTTCCCTGGCGCTCAAGATTCTTTGCCGTAAGCCGACGACTTCCGGCGATTTCAAATCTTTGATGTCAGGCATTTCCAAGCCGTCATATAAATCCGCTGGCTTGGATTGTTGACTGCGGCGCGCGCCGACTCGGGCCGGTTTGCCCGCGCCCAGCCCGGCTCCTTGGCCTTTCCGGCCAAAAGGCGCTGCCCCCACGCGATAAGTGGGCTTGTCTTGAGCAGTAGATTGCTCGCAACTGCAATTTTCCAAATTGATTTGTTTGGCAGTTTTGCCCTCTGTTTGCCCACTTGTCTGATTGCTGGCGCACGGCGGATTTTGCTGCGGGCGAACGCTCGGCGGATGGCTCAACACTATGGCCAGCAACGCTGCCGCCAGTACAAAGACCAACCGTTTGCGATTCATTATCGTTCCTCCCGAATGTTGTGCGCTGTTTCTTTCTAGACGCTCGCCTTACGCAGAATGTGAGCTACCGCGTTCCGACTTTATTCTTTTTTGTAGACCGAACTGGCTGCGCCACATCCCACGCTATCTTTTGCAGCAGTTCCGCGTCTGCCAGCGTCAAACCTTTCAAGTCGCTGGCAATGCCGACCGGACTTTCCCCAAATAAGACAGCGAAAAACGCGCAAGCCGCCAAATAGGAACCAGCAAGCGTGGGATGGCTTTGGTCTTTATCGTGTAATTCAGGATGCGTGTGTTCGCCGAGAAATTGCTGCCAGGCAATGCCAGCGGGAATGATCGTCGCGCCGATTTCTTTACCAATGGTCGTGTAGGCTTCGGTAATAGATGCTTGCGTTTCCGGCACGTTTTTGCGAGCCCAGGTCAGGTAAAGCGCTGTCTTTGCCCCAGCGGCTTTGATCGCTGGATCAAAAAGCCGGACGTTTTCGTGAAAGCGTTGCGAATTTTTCAGCGGCAAAGTGCTTTGTTCTTGCAGCACCACGTAATCGTAGCGTGTTCGTTCAATCGCTTTCTGCACATCGCCTTTGTTCCAATGCATGCGCAATGATGCACCGCCTGCCTGAATCAGTTCATACCGCAACTGATGGCCGCGCGCGGCGGCCATTTGCACCAACAGATCTGGCAAGTTGTTCCGCGCGGTAAAGCTGTTGCCGATGAACAAAACATGCAGTTTCACAACGGACTTAGAAGTCATCGACTGCTCCTCTCAAATAAAAGAACGCAAGTTCCTGCACTTCGACATTGCTCTTTTTCGTCAATCGCGCGGAGGTTGAAGCTTTGCCGATCAGCCCTTGATCCGCCAAATACTCGCAAGCCGTGGTCACGCCCTCCGCTCCAAAGTTGCGTTTGAAATGGTCTTCGATTTCGGTGCAGGAACGCGCTTCGCCGACTTCGCGCAGATGGTCAAGGATCGGAGCAAACAGATTCGTTGCGCGCTCCGCCATGTATCCGTCAACGGCATCCAGTGCCGCCTGCACGTTTTTCTTTGTCTTTTTGGCGTTCAGCAAGTCCGCGTAAATGATTTTGAAAAATGCCGGATTCAGCTTCATGGCCTGCGGAATGACTTCACGGTCAGCCAGCAAGCGCGCGCTGATGACTTCAATTGTGGCGAGCGAAGTTGCAGCGTGCAAAATCCACAACGCTGTGTAATCCAGGTCGCCCCGCGTCAGGAAAAACTTGTGCGCTTTGTAAATTGCAGGCAAAGCGCCGCAGCCGGCTCGCAACAACTGCACCTGAATGTCTCGTTCGCCGATGTTTTGAAGCCTGCCAAACAGATCGGCAATCGTCTGGTCGTGCGTGTAAAGCAATCGCCCCTTGGCCAGCAGCGAATGCATGAACGAATTGCCGAGCGAGCCTTCGACCGTCTGGCGAAACTGGGCGCGGGAAAACAGGAACGCATGAACGTTTACGCCGTCGGCATAAAGCGACATTCCGCCGGTTTCCACCTTTTTATCGTCAATCACCACCAAGGCAAGATCAATGTCGGATTTCGCCCAGACGGCGTCATACGACAAACTGCCGCAAAGGATCGCCGCCAGAATCGAGCGATCTTCTTTGATCTGTTCGACCAGCGCATCCAACGCAGCCGTGAACTGTTGCCGAATTGAATCGTTCGCCATAAGAGTTTTCAGCTTGGAAGTAACGGATTCAGTAAAAGCCCGGCAAATATAAGGCGGGAAGAACCGAAACCAAAGCCAAAAAGCAGAGCGTAATTAGCACAATGGCCATACGCTCTGCTCAGGCGGGGGAGACGACAAAATTCGTAACTCTGCGAATTTTTTATGGCGATAGCGACGTCTTATGGCGCGAAGTAACCGGACAGATCAATCACCAAATCGGTCGTGGTTGCGGCGAAGCGTTTGAATGCCCCATCCGTTCCCAAGCCTACGGTGAAATGCCGGTTGAAAACCGTGCTGCTGCGATAGTTCGATGTCGCGACAAACGGCTGGGTCGCGTCGCTTGGCCAGAAGGTCAGGAAGCCATTCGCCGAAACGTTGACGGTCGTGGCATTGCCGACGACGGCTTTAGCTGCGGCAGGAATGCCAGTGCAGGTTCCGGTCGCCGCTTGCAGGTAAGCGGTTCCGCCAATCATCTGCGCTCCCGGTGTGAAGCAGCCGGTTGCTCCTGTGCGTGTGTCCAGCAACCTGACAGGCGTCGGCAGTGCGTTGAACAACAAACCTTGCCCGTTGGAATCATTCAACTGCGTGCTGAAATAACCCAGCACGTCTACAACCAAATTCGTCCCTGATGCCGTGTAGATGCTGAATTCGCCGCTCGGTGATAAGCCAACAGTAAACGGCGCGTTCATGTTGATCCCGGTTTGGAAGTTTGAACTGGCGATCAATGGCCGCGTGGCGTCTGCGGGAAACAGCGTCAGGAAGCCGTTGGCTTGCGGGCTGACCACCGTCGCATTGCCAACCAAGGCTTGCGCGCCAGCAGGAATCAACACGCCATCGCACGTCGTCGTGCCAAGCTGCGTTGTCGTCGAACCGGCAGCCAGCAATGTTTCTGGCGTAAAGCAGGCTGCCGCTCCGGTACGCGTATCCAGCAAGCGGACAGGTTTGGGCAGCGGATGGAAGTACAAACCGCTGACCGAAGGCGGCGCGTAATATCCCGTGATGTCCACGACGACGTTCGTGTTCGTCGTGACGTAAATGTTGAACGCTCCGTCTGCCGCGCCCAGCCCAACCGTGAAGACGTTGTTCAAAATCTGATTCGCCGCGAAGTTGGAATTGGCAACCAGCGGACGCGTCACGTCGCTGGGGAACAAGGTCAGGAAGCCTCCACCGGATTCAACCGTCGTGATGTTGCCGGTCAGCGCTCTGGCATTCGCCGGAATCGTCAAGCCGTCGCAGATTCTGCCCGCAGCGGTTTGCGTTCGCGAAGTGTTGCCCGGAATCATCGTTCCCGGAGCGTCACATCCCGGCTGTCCGGCGCGCGTATCCAGCAACCGCACCGGATGCGCCAATGGATAAAACTGCAATCCGGTCGCTGGTGGACAATTGTTGACGATCAACGTCGCTGCGTTGGAAGTGGCTGGCGTCCCGCAGCTTCCCGTCACGACAACATCGTAGCTGCCCGCGTCGTCCATCGTTGCGGCGTCAATCGTATAACTGCTGGCAGTCGCGCCATTGATATCCATTCCTCCCTTGCGCCACTGGTAACTCAACCCTGTGCCTGTGGCGGTGACGGTGAATGTGACCGAAGCGCCTTCGCAAACGGTCCGGCTCTGCGGCGGAACGGAAATGCCGGGCGCAGCGCATCCTGTTCCCTGAATGGCAAACGTGTATGGGTTTTCGTCCGCGTCATTATTGGCAATGCTGATTGTTGCCGTGCGCAGGCCTGCCGCACTGGGATCAAACGTCACAACAATGATTGTCGTGTCACCGACAGCAACGGGGGAAACCGGCTGCGTCGTGACGCTGAAATCCGCCGCGTTGGCTCCGCTGACAGCCACTTTGGGCGTGCCCGTCAGATTCAATGTTGCGTTGCCGATGTTTTCGATGGTGAACGTGCGACCCGCCAGACCACCCGTCACCGCCGTCAGACCAAAATCCGTTTGGTCTGTCAAACTTGGTGTCGTGTCGCCATTGGCGATGGTCGCGCCGTTCCCCTTTAGATTGATTTCGGGTGCCAATACTGGCTGGCACAAGGAAAGGCCGCCTGCGGTTGCGGCGTACAAACTGGTTGCCGTGGCAAAAACTTCCAGCACAAGGTTGTCGCCCAGCCCGCTGGCCGTGGTGTAGTTGCTGAACAAAGCGCCGCCATCAGTCGAAATGGAAAGGCCGCCTTCCGTCGCGGCATAGACCGTCGTCCCCGCCGCATAAACGGCAATCGCATTGTTATTGCCCAATCCATTGGCCGTCGTGCGATTGGCAAACGAAACTCCACCATTGGTTGAGACGGACAGGCCTCCCTGCGTTGCGGCGTAGATCGTCTCGCCTACCACAAAAACATCGCCAACAACATCGCTGCCCAGTCCATTGGCGGTCGTGCGATTGGTGAACGTAACGCCTCCATCGGTCGAAATGGACAGGCCGCCTAAAGTTGCGGCGTACACCGTCGGTCCTACCGCATAAACGCCAAGCACAAAATCGCTTCCCAGCCCGTCGGCAGTCGTTCGGTTGATAAAGGATGCGCCGCCATTTGTCGAAATAGACACACCACCGTTAGTTGCGGCGTACACCGTCGAACCCACCGCGTAAACTCCACGGACATCGTTGCCGCCCAATCCGTCGGCGGTCGTTCGGCTGGTAAAAGAAGCGCCGCCGTTCGTCGAAATGGAAAGGCCGCCGCCCAAAGTTCCCGCATAAACCGTCGAACCTATCGCATAGACGCCCCACACACTGTCGCTGCCCAATCCATTTGCCGTCGTGCGATTGACGAAAGAAGCGCCGCCATTGGTCGAAATCGAAAGACCGCCGCTTTCGGTGCCTGCATAAACCGTTGCGCCCACCGCATACACTTCACGCACAATGTTTTGCCCCAGCCCGTCGGCTGTCGTTCGATTGGTAAAGTTGGAACAGACGGCTCCATTGGGTTGCGGAGTGCCCGTACCCTGGATGGCAAAGGTATACGGATTTTCGTCCGCGTCGTCGTTGTCAATGCTGATTGACGCTGTGCGCAATCCCGCAGCGTCCGGAACAAAAGTAACGACGAACGTGGTTGTGCCATTGGTCGCAGCAACAGGTGAAGTTGGCTGCATCGTGACCGTAAAGTCAGCCGCATGTGCGCCGCTGATCGCGACTTTCGGCGTTCCGGACAGATTCAGTGCCACGGGGCCGGTGTTTTCGATGGTGAAGGTGCGCGACACCACCCCGCCGCCGACTTGCAGCGAACCGAAGTCGGTGTGATCGCTCAAACTGGGCGTCGTGTCGCCGTTGGCAATCGTCGTATTGTTGCCTTTGAGGTTGATTTCCGGCACAAGGCCCGTGCCCTGAATGGCGAATGTATACGGATTTTCGTCCGTGTCATCGTTGGCAATGCTGACCGTTGCCGTGCGCAATCCAGCCGCGCCGGGATCAAATGTGACGACGAAAGTCGCCGTTCCGTTGGTTGCCGCGATTGGCGAACTCGGCGGGGTCGTGACGATGAATTCCGCTGCATTCGCTCCGCTCACGACCACCTTCGGATTTCCGGTCAGACTGAGAATGCCTGCGCCCGTGTTTTCGATGGTGAAGGTGCGCAAAATCGTGCCGCCATTTACCGCCGTTCCGTCGAAATCTGTGTGATCCCCCGAACTGGGTGTGGTGTCGCCGCTGGCAATGGGTACGCCATTCCCTTTCAGGTTGATTTCAGGCAACAGCCCTGGGCAGAAGGACACCCCGCCCGCCGTCGCCACGTAAATCCGGGTCGCAGTGGCAAACGCGCCTCGCGCCTCATTGCTGCCAAGTCCGTTGATTGTGATGTAGTTGCTGAACGAACTGCCGCCATTGGCTGAAATCGCCAGCCCGCCCGCAGTCGCCGCGTACACTGTTGTGCCTGCTGCATAGACGCCTTGCACCAAATTGTCGCCCAGGCCATTGGCTGTCGTGCGATTGATGTAGGAAGCACCGTAATCCGTTGAAATAGACAGGCCGCCATCCGTCGCCGCGTAAATTGCTGCGCCGACTGCGTACACGCCTCTGACACGATCAAAGCCTAGCCCATTCGCGGTTGTGCGATTGATGAACGAAGCGCCGCCATCCGTTGAAATGGAAAGACCGCCTTCGATCGCCGCATAAACCTTTGGGCCTGCCGCATAAACGCCATACACCACGTAACTGCCCAAGCCTTGATCGGGCGTCCGGTTGATAAAAGAAGAGCCGCCATTGGTCGAGATAGACAAGCCGCCAATCGTCGCTGCGTAAACCATCGTCCCCTCGGCAAAAACGCCCTGCACATCGTTGCCGCCCAATCCTTGCGCCGTCGTGCGATTGGTGAACGATGCGCCGCCATCTGTTGAAACCGCCAATCCATTCGCGGTCGCTGCGTACACCGATGCGCCTACCGCAAAAACGCCTCGCACGTCATTGCTTCCCAGCCCATTCGTAGTCGTCCGATTGGCAAAGGAAAAACCGCCGTCGGTCGAGATTGCCAAACCGTTCGCAGTCGCGGCATAAACCGTCGAACCTGTCGCAAACACCTTGCGCACATCATCGCTGCCCAAACCTTGTGCCGTCGTTCGATTGGTGAAGCCAACACAAACCGGTCCATCCGGTTGCGGCGTGCCTGTGCCTTGCAGAGCAAATGAGTATGGATTTTCGTCCACATCATCGTTGGCAATGCTGACCGTCGCCGTGCGCAATCCCGCCACGCCGGGCGCGAAGACGACGACAAAGGTAGTCGCGCCACTGATTGCAACAGGCGAGGCCGGTTGCATCGTGACAATGAAATCCGCCGCGTGCGCGCCACTGATTGCCACCTTGGGCGTGCCGTTCAGGTTCAGCGCCGCCGTGCCGATGTTTTCGATGGTGAAGGTGCGCGCCACGACGCCGTTGCCGACTTGCAGCGATCCAAAATCGGTGTGGTCGCTCAAACTTGGTGCGCTGTCTCCGTTGGCGATGGTGATGCCGTTGCCCTTCAGGTTGATTTCGGGCGCAAGGCCGGTGCCCTGAATGGCGAAGGTATACGGGTTTTCGTCCGCGTCGTCGTTTGCAATGCTGATCGTTGCCGTGCGCACGCCCGCTGCGCTGGGAGCAAACGCGATGAAGAACTGCGTAAAGCCGCTTTGCGCAATCGGCGAAACGGGCTGGAAAATGACGTTGAAATCCCCGGCGTGCGCGCCGTTCACCGCGACTTTGGGCGTGCCGGTTAGCGTAAGCGGACTTCCGCCAGTGTTTTCAATCAGGAAGTCATGCGTCATCGTAGCGCCGCCAACCAGCGTCGAACCGAAGTCTGTGAAATCGGCCAGGGTTGGCGTGGTGTCGCCGCTGGCGATATTCACATTGTTGCCCTGCACATTGATTTCGGCCGGCAATCCCGGGCAGAACGCAAGGCCGAGACCCGTTGCGGCGTAAATGCGTGTCGCAATGGCAAAAACGCCTCGCAATTCGTTGCTGCCCAGTCCGTTCGCCGTGGCGTAGCTGCTGAACGAAGCGCCGCCGTTGGTCGAAATCGCCAAGCCGCCAGAAGTCGCGGCATAAACCGTCGTACCCGCCACGTAAACTCCGGTCACTGCGTTACTGCCCAAGCCGTTGGCCGTCGTGCGATTCGTGAACAAAGCGCCGCCGTCCGTCGAAATGGACAGGCCGCCCAGGGTTGCCGCGTAAACCGTCGTCCCGATCACATAAACGTTAAACACGCCGTTGTGGCCCAGTCCATTGGCTGTCGTGCGATTGGTAAAACTAACGCCCCCATCAATGGAAATCGCCAGGCTGGTGTTGGTTGATGCGTAGATTCTGGTGCCGACCGCGTAAACGCCAGTCACACTGTTATTCGCCAGTCCATCGGCGGTCGTGCGATTGATGAACGAAACGCCGCCATCCGTCGAAATGGACAAACCGCCTGCGGTCGCCGCATACACCGTTGCGCCCACCACGTAAACATTGTTCACTCCATTGCTGCCCAACCCATTGGCGGTCGTGCGGTTGGTGAACGAAGCGCCGCCATCCGTCGAAATAGACAGACCGCCCGCGGTTGCCGCGTAAACAGTCGTTCCCGCCGCAAAAACTCCAAACACAAAATTGCTGCCCAATCCATTGCCAGTCGTGCGGTTGGTAAACGAAGCGCCGCCATCGGTCGAAATGCCCAGCCCACCATTCGTCGCCGCATAAACCGTCATGCCCGCCGTATAAACGCCATTCACGGTATTGCTTCCCAGGCCATGTGCAAACGTTCGATTGGTAAAGCTGGAACAGACCGGTCCATTCGGTTGCGGTGTGCCGGTGCCTTGCAGCGCAAAGGTGTAGGGATTTTCGTTCGCGTCGTCATTGTCAATGCTGACTGTCGCCGTGCGCAGGCCAGTCGCGCTGGGAGCGAAGGTGACGACAAAAGTGGTTGTGCCGTTGGTCGCCGCAAGGGGCGAAGCAGGCTGTGCCGTGACCATAAAATCTGTTGTGTGTGGGCCGCTGACAGCGACTTTGGGTGTCCCGGTCAGGTTTAGCACCTCAGTGCCAATGTTTTCGATCGTGAAGGTGCGCGTAAACGTGCTGCCCACTTCCAGCGAACCAAAATCGGTGTGATCAGCCAGGCTCGGCGTTGTGTCGCCGCTGGCAATCGTGGTGTTGTTGCCCTTGACGTTGATTTCCGGTGCGCCGCTTGTGCCCTGGATGGCAAAGGTATACGGATTTTCGTCCGCGTCGTTGTTGGCGATGCTCACCGTCGCCGCGCGCAATCCTGTCACAGCAGGATTAAAGGTGATGACAAAGGTCGTCGTGCCGCTTACCGCGACGGGCGAAGAAGGCTCGGCCGTGACGCTGAAATCATTTGCCTGCGCGCCAAGCAAAGCGACTTTGGGGGTGCCGCTCAAGTTGAGCCCATCCGTGCCCAGGTTTTCAATGGTGAAGGTGCGCGAGACAGGTCCGCCATTCGTGGTCGCCGAGCCGAAATCGGTGTGATCGGCCAGGCTCGGCGTGGTGTCGCCGCTGGCGATGGTTACGCCGTTGCCTTTTAGATTGATTTCCGGCGCGAGCCCTGTGCCCTGGATAGCGAAGGTGTACGGATTTTCGTTGCTGTCGTCGCTAGCAATGCTGACCATCGCCGTGCGCAGTCCAAGCGTGCCAGGCGCAAAGCTGACAACAAATGTGGTCGTTCCATTGAACCCCGCAACCGGTGAAATCGGCGGCGTAGTGACCGTGAATTCCGCCGCGTTCGTTCCACTAATTGCGACTTTGGGTGTGCCGGTCAGGTTCAGCGCGATTTGGCCCATGTTCTCGATGGTGAAAGTACGCGCGAAAGCGCCGCCGACCTGTACCGGGCCGAAGTCTGTGTGATCGGCCAGGTTCGGCGTATTGTCGCCGCTGGCGATCGTCACTCCGTTGCCTTTGAGATTGATTTCAGGTGCGAGCGGCGGGCAGGTGGCGAAGCCGCCTCCGGTCGCCGCGTAGATGGTTGTTGCGGTGGCAAAGACGCCCCAAATCCCGTTATTGCCCAGCCCGCTGGCGGTTGTGTAGTTGGTGAATGAAGCGCCGCCATCGGTCGAAATAGAAAGACCGCCGAAAGTTCCCGCGTAAACCGTCGCGCCAATCGCATATACGCTTTGGACGATGTCGCTGCCCAGCCCATTGGCCGGAGTGCGCGACGTGAATGACGCGCCGCTATCGGTAGAGATGGACAGGCCACCGAAGCGGGTTGCCGCATAAACCGTTACGCCTTCCACATAGACGTCATTCACATAATCGTTGCCCAGCCCGTTGGCCGTCGTGCGGTTGGTGAAGGAAGCCCCACCATTGGTCGAGATGGACAAGCCGCTGGTGGTCGCGGCGTAAACCGTCGTGCCAATCGCATACACGTCATTCACACCGTTGCTGCCCAGTCCATCGGAGGGACTGCGCGTGGTGAAAGATGCGCCTCCATCCGTCGAGATGGCCAGGCCGCCACCGCCGAATTGCGCCACATAAACCGTCGCCCCTACCGCATAAACGCCATTCAAAAAGTTGCTGCCCAACCCATCAGCGGTGGTGCGCGTGATGAAGGAAGCGCCGCCATTGGTCGAAATAGACAAGCCGCCGCCCCAGGTTGCCGCGTAAACCGTCGCGCCCACGGCATAAACGCCCATTACCTGGTTGTTGCCTAAACCATTGGCGGTGGTGCGAGTGGTAAAAGAAATACCGCCATCGGTTGAAATGGACACTCCGCCATTTGTCGCCGTGTAAATCGTCGTGCCCACGACATAGACATCAGAGACAAAGTTGTCCCCCAGCCCATTATTGGTCGTGCGGTTGCTGAAGTTGGAACAGGCCGGTCCGTTCGCCTGAATCGCCGCCGGGCTGGTGAGCGACCTGGCATTTCGATTGTTCCACTTGCTCGCACGCGTGAAGAAATTGATGGCTTGGCGGCTCATCTTGCCTGCCTGTGCCAGATAGCCGCTGGCCTGCCCACTCGCTGTGTGCAGGTTCGGCAATGACCAGGCCAGAACGGCAAACAACGCCAGACCGGTCATCAATCCAACCAGCGCGCGCACCAATGAGTTCCCATTGATCTTATGGAGGTGGTTGTTTTTCATCGAGGTGTCTCCTTAGGGTTTCAAATTGTCTTGGGTCTTTCTGGGTGTGGGTTGCTCATCAGTTCGCGGATGGACAGCAGGTGCTCTTTCAGCACATAGCCGCAGGCTCCTGCTGCGCGCGCTGCCGCGCGCAACGGTTCGTCTCCGTGGTCGGTGACAATCAGGATGTGTGCATCTGGGAATGCGGCCTTGATCCGGTGCGTTGCTGCAATTCCGTCCAATCCTGGCAGTTGAATATCCATCAACACCCAATCCGGCTGGTTCATCGCGTAGGCTTCATAGGCTGCGTCGCCAGATTCGCACTCGACGACGGCATCAACCAGATTGCTGATCAGGCTTTTGATCAGCCGCCGCATCAGTTCGTTATCTTCGACAATCAGAGCCTTCACAATGATTCCGCCTCTTGGAATTGGTGTTTCGTTCAACGTGGGCGGATTGTGCGTTTTTCAGGCGAGACGCGGTATCCAGACTTCTACCGGTTTTGGGCTGGTAAGATTACGGTTTTTTGCTGGTAGAACTACGGGCAGGAACCAGTAGTTCTACGGGCGGAGGGGTTTCGGCAGTGTTTGAACTTGAAGCTTGGCCTAAATCAAAGCAAGAAAGATCGGTACAGTACCGCGCGCGTCAGCAAGCGGCTGCTTGCCGTA
>CAYLJQ010000142.1:0-12221 GCA_964383955.1 uncultured Heliomicrobium sp.
TATTGAAGTGGGGACTCAGAGTCTCCACTTCAATAATTTACTTCATGCTGACGGATTTAGTGTCGCTCGTTGTGGAGACGTTGACGCAGTGGCATAAACTTTCTCCTGAGCGCAGGTTTGGTACCTTGTTAGTGGTACTACTGGTGATTACTAATCTGACATACAGTTGGAAAGATCGAGGGCGAAAACGAATGCTGAGAATTACGTGCCCTCATGACCAAACCAGAGCCTTCCCGATACCTGGAAGCTATAACCGCTACCGTTGCCGTCATGGCCATCAGTTTGCCGATGACTCGCATCGAGTTTGATTTTGCCAGCACGCTATTGAAAAAGATTCCCGCCGATAGCATTCTCTCAACCGTCACGAAAATCTCACACATTCATTCAAACCCGTAGGAGAACCAAAATGCGTTTGTTGACAATCTTTTTCTGTCTGTCGGTCCTGATGTCTGCCGCCGCTTCCGTGCTGGCGCAGGACAATCCGTTTTTAGGCAAATGGGACATCACCGGCGTTGGCCAGTACAGCAATCAGGTTTATTGGCTGGAAGTCAAAATGGAAGACGGCAAGCTGGCCGGGTACTTCCTCAATCGCAGCGGCAGTGTATTGAAGCTGCCGGAAATCAAAATCGAAAACAATCAACTGATCTTTTCACCGGCTGGTCGGCCAAACGCTCCCAAAGCCGTTCACACAGCAAAAGTCCAGGAAGGCCATTTGCTGGGTATGCTGAAAATTGGTGAACAGGAAATTCCCTGGCAAGGTGAACGCGCTCCGGTCTGGGGATCGTTTGACGCCAATGCGAAACACAAGTTTGGCACGCCGGTCGTTCTGTTTGACGGCAAAACTCTGGAACACTGGCAAGGACAGATCAAAGACAAGGAACTAGGCTGGTCAATTGTGGATGGCGCGATGACCAATCAGCCGCACGCCAATAATCTGGTCAGCCGGCATCGTTTCGAAAACTTCAAGATTCATTGTGAGTACAAAGTCGAAAAGAACAGCAACAGCGGCATCTATTTGCGCGGACGGTACGAGTTGCAGGTGCTGGATGACGCGGGCAAAGAACCTGAGATTCACGGCCATATGGCGCTTTACAGCCGTGTCGCTCCGAAGGTGAACGCCAGTTTGGGCGTTGGCGAGTGGCAGGTGATGGAAGCCATCATCGTTGGCAATAAGCTTTCCGTTTGGCTGAACGGCAAAAAGGTTCAGGACAACATTACGATTGACGGCATCACCGGCGGGGCTTTGGACAGCAATGAACTGGCTCCGGGGCCGATTATGATCCAGGGCGACCACGAAAAAATCACCTACCGAAAAGTCGTCGTCACTCCGATTCAATAGATCAAAAGTAAAAGGCAAACATCAACAGTCAAAATAGAGCGCTCCGTGCGGACTTTGCTTTTGCCTTTTTCTTTTTGCCTTCTGAACTCATGGGATCACTGCAAAGACTGCTTTACCCGCTGGTATTTGTTGCGGGAATCATTCTGTCCGGAACACTGGGCTATGTTCTAATCGAAGGCTGGCCTTGGTTTGACAGTCTTTACATGACTGTCATTACTTTGGCGACAATCGGTTATGGCGAAGTGAAGCCGCTGACGCCGGGGGGCCGCTGGTTTACCATCGTCCTGATTTTTGTCGGCGTAGCCGTTTTCGGTTTTCTGATCACACGTCTGACAGAAGCCGTGATTGAAAGCGGAATCCGATCCGCGCTTGGGAGACGAAAGTTGTTCAAAGACATCAGCCAACTTCATGACCATTTCATTCTTTGCGGCGCTGGCCGCGTTGGGCTTCGCGTCGTAGACGAGTTGGATAGAAAAGGCGTGGATTTCGTCGTCATCGAACACGACGACCAGGTTGCTGAGCGGCTGTTGACCAGCGGACATCTGGTTTTGATTGGCGATGCGACGGATGAAACCGTGCTGGAAGGCGCGCAGGTTCGCCGGGCGAAAACGTTGATTACGGCTGCATCCAGCGACGCCGAAAATGTGTACATCACGCTGACGGCGCGCGGGTTGAATCCAAACATCTACATTGTCGCCCGCGCCAATGATCAACCCGCCGAACGACAACTGATGCGCGCCGGAGCCAACAAAGTCGTTTCCCCTGTGTTGATCGGCAGCCACCGTATGGCGCAAGCCGCCCTGTCACCTGCCGTTGCAGACTTTCTGGAATCGGCCACGATGACGGAAAAGCTGGATTTGAACTTCGAGCAGGTTCACATCGCTGACGATTCGCCCTTGAATGGCGTCAGGCTAAAAGATTCCGGCATTCGTTCCGCCCACGAAGTCATGGTTGTCGCCATCACTCCGCAAGGAGGCGAGATGATCTTCAATCCGAATGGCGATCAAATGCTCCATGCCGGAGATTTGCTGATCGCCATTGGCCGCCGCTCCGGCTTAATCAAACTGGCCGAAATCGCTGGCCGCCGAAAACCTTGACCGAAATAACTTCCGAAAACGTTCGTACCTGAAAACCAAAGGCCGCCGGAAATTGTTTTCCCGGCGGCCTTTGGTTTTGATGATTGAGAATTCAGTTAGTTGGGTTTCTTCGCGTCTGCGTCTTCGATCACAACTTCAACGCGGCGGTTTTGTTGGCGACCGGCGGCAGTGTCATTGGTGGCAATCGGCTTGGTTTTGCCGAAACCGCGCGCGGCTTTGATTTTTTCCGGTTTGACACCGGCTTCGGTCAAATAGCTGCTGACGGCTTCAGCGCGGCTCTGCGAAAGTTTGTTGTTGAGCTCATCAGAGCCGACAGAGTCAGTGTGGCCTTCGATTTCCAGCAACAACATGCCGGGGTAACCCAGCAAAATTCCGGCCAGTTTGCTCAGCTTTTCGCGGGCACCGGGTTTCAGCGTGGCTTTGCCGGTGTCGAACAGCACGTCACCCAGATTGACGATATAGCCGCGAGTTTCGCGTTTGGTGTCCAGAATCTCAGACAACGAAACATACAGCTTTTGGTACGCGGCGTCGCGTTCGCGTTTGGCTTCATCGGCGGCTTTGTTAGCCTTTTCGGCTTCTGCGCGAGCGGCGGCCCTTTCAGATTCAGCACGGCGAGTGGCTTCTTCCGCGGCGGCTTTTTCAGCGGCGGCACGGCGAACCGATTCATCGGCAGCTCGGCGTTCGTTTTCGGCTTTCAACCGGATCGCTTCTGATTCGCGCGTTGCGGCTTCGCGGCGATTGCGCTCTTCGTTCGCGGCGCGTTCGGCGCGCTCAGCTTCCAGTTTTGCGCGTTCGGCGTCCGCTCTGGCCTTATCCGCTTCCTGGCGAATGCGAATCGCTTCGGCTTGAGCGCGTTCGGCTTCGGCTTTGGCTTCGGCCAAACGGCGCAACCGTTCCTGCCGCTCGTTTTCAATTCGGGCTTGCTCTTCGCGCTCGGTCGCGTGATCGCGCGCGACCTGCGCTAACCGCATCACGTCACGGGCCATGCCGCTGAATTTCGTTTCGTCTTTCAAATTGCGGGGCCAGATTTGTTCCAGCGTGTTAAGTTTGATTTCGGCCTGCTTCCATTCATCGGCGGCGTATTCTTTCGCGCCTGATTTGCGTGCAATGTCCATGGAACGCCGAGCGCCCAGAATCAGGCGCGGCGTGGTGTAATCGGCCTTCAGCGAATCACTGTCGCTTGATTCATACAGATTGCCTTTGTCGGCTTTGTATTCAGCCTGGACGGTTTGAACGCCTGCTGTTGTGTTTTTGGGCAGCGATGTTTCCGCCACCACTTTTGGGGAAGGGAATTTGACCTGGCTGTGCGGCTCGGCGGTGATCATCAGACCGAAGGTTTGCGCGGTGCTCATGGCCTGCAACTCGGCGGCATAACCGCTGGGCATTTCAGTCAGATTGTCAGCCTGGCCTTCGGGCGTCACGGCCCAAACCACGTAGGTTGTGTAGAAAACCCCGTACGTTTGCGGGCTGTCCAGGTTTTGCACCTTCAGTTTGATCCGCGCTTCATTCTTTTTATATTCAACGTCAGCTTTTCCAACTACGCGCGGTGCCAGCGACGTGCCGTTCAAATTAACCGTAGTCTTTTTGTTTTCGACGTAGCGCACCGCCAGCGTCGTTCGTTTCGCGAATGTTTCCTGCGCCGATTGCGCCAGCGCGCCAGCGGCAAACAGCACCATCATCATCAATGAAAAAACAAATTTCTTCATACCTTGCCTCCTGTTTCGGTTTCAGATCACGGCTCACAGTTCGAGGTTCACAGTTGGAGATTCAGGTCTAGCTGCGATCTGTGACGGTGAGCGATGAACTCAAAGAAGAATTTCTTTTGCGCCAAGTCCGCGCGCGATTTCTTCAGCGCGTTCGGCCAATGGCGGCGGCATTTTGACAGCAACCAGATAGCCTTCGCTATTGGGTTGCCGTATCTTGGGGAGTTTTTCTTGTGGAGATTTTATTTGCTTTGCAGTGGAAAGTGATGAACCAATCAGCGCGCCCAAAACGGCTCCCACAATGACGCAAAACAACGCGTGATTGAACAACCCGGCGATAATTGGCAGCGAAAACAATCCCAGTGTATAAACAACCAGACCGACCAATAACGCCACCGAACCGCCAAAAACAGCGCCGGTTACAGCGCTGCGGGCCAGAGGAGAGAGCGCCGAATCATTGACAGCAACATACCGCGCGGCGCGCAATTGGTCGTCAATTTCCACGCGGACAATGGTTGCGTCGCTGGTGTCAACTCCGATGGCATTCAATCGTTCCAGCAATTCGTTGGCGCGCCCTTCGGATTCATAAAGCGCCACCAGCCAGATGTGCTCTTGGTTGTCAGTGTGCGGCCTGCCAGATTGTTCGCCAGTCTGTCCGGTCATTATGATTCGCCTCTTCAGGCGTTATTGTTTGTGATTTGGGGGAGTTCAGTGCCAAAATTTCGCACCGTCAAGCTAACCGGAAGCGTATATGCTGTCAACCGGACGAAAGACAAGATGGAAGGCAGAAACAACAGAGAAGTTTTCAATAGGAGAAGTTATGAAAAAGTTTTTTTATTCAGCGTTGATTCTGGGTTTGTTCGCCAGTTTGGGCTTCGCGCAAACACAACCGAAACGCACGACACAAACGATCAGTAAGACCCCTTCGACTTCCGGAGCTAAAACAGCAGCCCCGGCATCATCCGCCACCGCTGTGGTAAATGATGAATTGCTGGCTTTGCTGCCCGCTTCCGACGTGCTGGCTGTGGTGGATATCAATCGGTTGTTCAATCAACTGATGCCGTCCTTGGCCAATCTTAAAACCGGCGGCCTGGATAAACTGGCTAAAGAACTGGCTGAGTTTGCACAGAAAACCGGCATTGACCCGTCAAAAGTCAATCGCGCGGTGGCGGGCTTCAACATGAAGGGCAATCAGGCCACGGGTGCAATCCTTGTTTCCGGCGTTGATTTAACTAACGCGCAAATTGAAGCCGCGCTCAAAGAATTCAAGGCTGAATTCAAGACTTCCGATTACCAAAACAAAACCATTTTCAATCTTCTATCGAAGGTGAAATCGCCGGAAGCCGGGCCTCTGTCCGTCAAAACGGACGAAACTGCGCTGGCTGCTTTAGGCGGACAGCGATTTGTTTTTGGCGATCTGAGCGCCGTCAAAAACGTCATTGATATCAGTTCCGGCACCGCCAAAGGCGGCGTGACGCCCGAACTGGCTGCGGCGTTGGGCGAAACCAAAGCTTCTGCATTGTTGCGGTTCGCCCTAAATATTCCCGACAGCCTGAAAGCCGAAGCCGCAGACCAGGGCGACCTGTTCAAATCGGTCGGTGCCATCAAAATGGTTCTGGGCAACTTGGATATGGCCGCCGATTTCAGCCTGTCTCTGGATGCGTTGATGCGAACGGCTACGAGCAAGGATGCGACGGAATTGGAAGACGGTTTGAAAGGCCTGGTCGGTTTAATTCGCGGAATTTTTGGCGGCGGAAGCGGCGATGCCAAAATGGATGCGATTGGCCAGTTGCTGGATCAAATCAAAATCGGGTCCAAGCTGAATGATGTTTCGCTTTCGATTTCGCTGCCGCGCGCCACGCTGGATCAATTGTTGAAAAAGCCTGCTCCGGCGGCTCCGGCAGAAAAGAAACCGTAGTTTGCAAAAAGCGGCGGAAATAAAAACAGGGCTGGACGGTTTCCAAAACCATCCAGCCCTGTTTGTTTGTCTTGCCTGATGCCGTTATTGCTGAGCAGTGGCGCTGGCGAAGAACTTATCAATTCGATCCTGGTAGATTTTGATCTTGCCTTCGCTTTCGTAACGCTTGCGCGTCTGTTTGATAAAGGTGTCGTACGCAACGGTTTGGCGTTCCGCAATCAACGTCTGGCGAACGGTTTCACGCTCGGCAGCCAGTTTGGTCAGGTCTGCATCCGTGCGTTTGACGGCGGCAAAAACCAGATACGATGCGCCAACTTTGAGCGGCGTTTTGTTCACTTCACCGTCTTTCAAAGTCATCATCATGGCGTTCGCCTGATTTTGAGATTGCAAGCCGCCCTGTGACGCGCCCGGCCATTGATAGGTGTTGAAGTTGGTGTCTTTCTTGACGGTCAAGCCTTCAGCTTTCAGCATCGCTTCCAGCTCAGTGGCGTTTTTCGCTTGTGTGGCCAATTCGAAGGCTCGCGATTTGGCCAGATCCGGTTCTTTTTCACGGCGGAGTTTGTCTTCCACCATGTTGCGCGCCTGATCGAAGCTCATCGCTGCTCCGTTGTCCAAAATATCAACGACTTTGGGAATCGCGTAACCGCCTGGAATACTAACGGGCGTGCCGATGTCGCCTTCTTTCAGGTCCTTGACTGCATTGTCGAAGGCTGGATTATTGGCAAAGCCAGTGCTGTCGCCCAAGATTGGCAGCGGGTCGCCATCTTTGAAATAAGGCGTGGTTTTCAGCATTGCAGCCGGAGTGGTTTTGAGTTCTTTAGCGACCTCTTCAGCGCCTTTGGCCAAATCTTTAATCTCGGTGGCCTTTTCGTAAATCCGCTGCGCCAGTTCATTGCTCTTCTGGAACGCTTTGTTGTTTTTGGCGGTGGCCAGAAGCGTCGGTTTCATCTGCTCGAACGGAACTTCGCGGTCTTCAGTAACTTTCAACAGGTACCAGCTATTGCCTTCGCTGAAAGGACCGTCAATGGTGCCGACTTTCAGGTCGCTGGTGTAGATGCGCTGTTTCCAATCGCTGGTTTTGTTGGCGTCTTTTTTGATCCAGCCCAGATCACCGCCTTTGGCTTTGGTGGCGGTGTCCATCGAATTGCCTTTGGCCAGAGCCGCAAAATCTTCCACCGGAACGCCGTCGCCTTTGGCGCGTTTGGCCAATTCATTAATTTTGGCGCGAACGGAATCAAAATCTGCATCAGCCAGTCTGTCCAAACGAATGATGCTGATTCGTTTTTCGTGCTGCTTATTGCCTTCGTAGGAAGCCTTTAGCTCTTCGTCGGGAATCGTGATGATTTTTTCCGCGTCTTTGCTGGCGACGAAAATATATTCAACTTTGCGCGTTGGCGCGGTCGCTTTGAACTCGTCTTTGTGAGCGTCGTAATACGTCTGCAATTCCGCATCGGTTGGTTTGAACTTGCTGCGGATTTTGTCCAGTTCGACAGTCGCGTACACCAGATCAATTTTGGTTTGATCCTTTTTGAACTTTTCTTCGATGTCGCGGTCGGAAACCTGTTCCGCCGAAGTCAGATAGCTGCGGATTTTGCGAACCGTGGCTTCGTTGCGCCGATCCTGTTCATATTCGGCCACGTCGAATCCCTGCAACCGCAACTGGCGAATGTACTCATCTTTGCCGATAAACGCGCCGGTGTTCGGGTCGCGGTATTGACGTTTGATGGCGTCAAAAACTTCCCCGTCCGACCCTGTCAGCTTCAGCGTGTCCGCCTGATCCAGCACCAGTTTGCTGGAAATCAACTGGTCCAGCGCCTGCTGCCCAATGCCAAGGGATTGCAGCGTCGCCAAAGGAAGCGTTTGTCCGCGTCCCAGAAACGAGGCCATCTGCGAAACCTGGGCGCTGAATTCTTTTAATTTGATTTCCTGATTGCCGATTTTGGCAATGACTGTGTCGCCTTCGGAATTGACCGTTCGCCCGGCACCGGTGTCATTGGTCGGGATATAAAAAGCCACCAGGCCGATCAGCAGCAGAGCGCAAAACGCCAGCAGCACGTAATTTCGCGACCGTTCGAGTTTGGCAAAGAAGCGAAGCATAACTTTAGGTACTCCAAAACTTGATTTGATGTGTGAGGTCGAAGCCATTTGGGACTCGCTCAGGCTTCTACCGGAAGTTGGCTATACTAGCGATACTTCCGCATTCATTCAAGGCTGAAGATTTTCAGGCGAAAGTTGTTCCTGTGCTACCATCCCGCTCGCCGTTTCGCCCAAACCATTCCAACGGAGGCAACGCGATGTCCGAGGCGCAGCTTGCTCAAGTTAGCTATCAGGAAATTTTCAATTGCGATTCCGATTATTTGCAACGCAATGCTTGTCGTGGTGAAAATTTTTACGGCGAACACGAAGGCAAGCGCTACTGCATTCTGCACTATCCGGCAGAGAAAGATGCGCAACGCTTCAACCTAGCAATCGAACGAAAGTGGAAAGCCGAGGACTTCGATTTCAGCGGCGTTTATTTTTCTGAATCGGCAAATTTCAGAAGTTGGGTATTTGCCAAAGACGCAGACTTTTCCAATGCGACTTTCAATGGGAAGGCGGATTTTTCAACCTCGCAATTCCGAGGGAAGGCAGAATTTCGAGCCGCGACATTTCATGGCTATGTAAACTTCGGCTCGATTTGGTTCCACGAGGAAGTTGTTTTTTCAGAAGCGAATTTCAATCAGCAAGCGGTGTTTGCATACGCCAAATTCGAGCAAAAGGCGGGCTTTCACTTTTCGTGGTTTCATCAACGAGCAGACTTCGGATCGAGCGTGTTCAACGCGGCGGCACTTTTTAACTCCACCGAATTCAAGAAAGAGTCATACTTTTACAAGGCAAAATTCCTGCAACCCGTTGAATTCAACAACGCAAAATTCGCGGAAGAAGCCTGTTTTTATTCGGCAAAGTTCGACGATAAATCGTCATTCGGAGGTGCGAAATTCGGCGGCGTTGCGGATTTCAACGATGCTGAATTCAAATCTACGGCGGATTTTGGGCTTGCTGAATTTGCAGGTCAGACAAGGTTCTTCACAACCAATTTCGCTGGTGAAGCTGATTTCAAGGCGGCGACCTTCAAAGAGATGACTAACTTTATGTCCGCCAAATTTGGAAAGAATGCAGATTTCGGTTCAGCCAACTTCAATTCGCCAGTTTATTTTGATAACGCTTCTTTTGCCGGAGACGCAGGCTTTTCCCACGCCACCTTCAAAGACGTTGCGCGTTTTTCCAGCAATGAAAAAATAAATGTTTTTGCCGACGGAGCATCGCTGAATTTGGAGTTTGCGCGGATTGATAAGCCAGAACGGATTGCCTTTCATGGCCTGAAGTTACGCCCGCACTGGTTCGTGAATGTTGATTCGCGCAAGTTCGAGTTTCTCGATGTGACATGGCTGAATGAAATCAACTGGTCCAGAACATTCAGTCCCAAAGCTGAACTAAAAAGTTTGGCGGGCAAAGTGTCCGCGCCGCACCGGCTGTTGTCCGTGACTTACCGACAGTTGGCAGTCAACGCTGAAGAAAACCATCGGTACGGCGAAGCATTGAAACTTCGTTATGCTTCCATGGAATCGCATCGGCTTGAAACTTCCGGCGGTTTTATTCCTTGGAAACTGAATTGGTGGTATTGGCTGGCCAGCGGTTACGGCGAAAGCGCTGTGCGCGCGGTTCTGGTTTTCGCGGTGTTGGTTAGTCTGTTTACTTTCAGCTACACCAAAACCGATTTTGATCATTCAAGCAAATCTCAGCCAGTGCAATCCTTCGGCGATTCAGCCGACAAAACAAACTTGATAAAGCCGTTGAACTGGAAAGAAGCCGTCGTTTATTCGCTTAATGTGGCCATTCTGCAAAAGCCTGAACCGAAACCATTTTCCACTTCGGCAAAATTACTGGTCTGGTTGGAAACGGTGCTGGGACCGGCGCAGGCTGCATTGCTGGCGCTGGCGGTTCGTCGCCGGTTTATGCGCTGATGTCAGCCTTTCTAAAAATTGTGAAGTTTTCTGAAACTTGCTTGTACTAGTGTCGTAGTACACTATGACAGGAGATGAATTGTCCAATGTAACGATGGAAGAACGATTCAACATCAATTTTGATGATCCGACGCCGATTTACGCGCAGCTTGAGCGGGCGATTCGCTTTGCGATTGCCACGGACCGGTTGCGCGTGGGCGAACAATTGCCGACCGTCCGGCAGTTGGCGGTTGATTTGAAGATCAATGCCAACACGGTCGCCAAGGTGTACGCCGAACTGGAACGCACGGGGATTTTGGAGACTCGGCGCGGCATCGGGACGTTTGTCAGCGGGAAGCAGACAGCGGTAGCAATGCGCGTGATGCGCAGCGACCGCGAGCGAGAGTTGCGCGCGTTTGGCGACCGCATTCTGGCCGAAGCGCACGCGCTGGGAATTTCACTCGACGAAGTTATCGAAGAGCTTGAGAGCAAGCTCAATCACAAGCCCGCAGCCGCCAAACGACGGTAGCGGCAAAGGAGAGAAGCATGCCTACTTTCACCTCATTGACCAAAACCAAATCATCTGCCCCAGCAATAAATGCTCCCCGAGCCAATGTAGTTTCGGCAGCGATGTTTGCGCTGCCAACGTTATTGGGCGTCGGATTGACGGTGCTGACTTTCAACCCAATTGGCGTCATTGTCGGTACGTTGCTGGGAGCTGTGGCCGCGCAGGCTCCACGTGTGGCCAAACAGTGGGAGCGAGCCGTCGTCTTGAGGTTGGGAAAATACATTGGCTTGCGCGGGCCGGGATTGTTCTGGGTGATGCCTTTTATTGATTCGGTTGCTGCCTACGTTGATCAGCGAATCATCACAACCAATTTCGCAGCGGAACAGACGCTGACGGCAGACACGGTTCCAGTCAACGTAGACGCCGTGTTGTTCTGGATGGTTTACGATGTAGAGAAAGCCGCACTGGAAGTTCAGGATTACGCTCAAGCGGTCAGTTGGGCTTCGCAAACGGCATTGCGTGACATCATTGGCAGAACGGAGCTGACGGAATTGCTGCGCGGCCGCGAACGCATCGAAGACGAATTGCAGCGGCTGATTGACGAACGAACCACGCCGTGGGGAGTCACGGTGCAATCGGTGGAAATGCGCGATGTTGTCATTCCCGACGCCCTGCAAGATGCAATGTCTCGCGAAGCCCAGGCTTCACGCGAAAAACAGGCACGAATCATTCTGGGCCAGGCAGAAGTCGAAATTGCACAGTTGTTCAATAAAGCCGCTGAGTCGTATCACGACAATCCAACTGCGCTGCACTTGAGAGCGATGAACATGCTGTATGAAGGATTGAAGGAAAAAGGCGCGATGATGATCGTGCCCAGCACGGCGGTTGAATCAATGGGGATGGGCGGTTTGCTGGGAGCGGCGGCAATGCGCCAAAAACAATTGTCCGAAGGCGGGGACGCCGAATTGGGAAACGTTTGATGACCGCGGGGTGAAAAGTCGAAGAAGTTACTTCGACTTTTCACCTAATTTTGCAGGGTTACAGTTTCATCTGCCGGGCAGCCAAATCTTTCATGATTTCTTCCGAACCGCCGCCGATCATATTCACCTTCACTTCGCGATAGATGCGCTCGACACGCGATCCCCGCATGTAACCCATTCCTCCAAGAATCTGCACAGCCTGATCAGCGCAAAACTGCATCGTCTGTGTAGCCTGGATTTTCAGCATCGAAGTTTGCGCTACCAGCAAACTGGCATCACCGGCCCGGTTCTGAACTCGCCAAGTCAGGTCTTCCAGCATCGAGCGAGTCGCTTCGATCTTCATCGCCATATCCACCAGTTTGTGGCGAATGACTTGCCGTTCAACCAGCGGCTGGCCGAAAGTTTTTCGTTGACGCGCCCAGGTCAGCGCGTCTTCAAAACAAACTTTCGCAAATCCATAGGCCCCGGCGGACATGCCCAGCCGCTCCGAATTGAAATTCCGCATGATGATTTTGAAGCCCTGATTTTCTTCGCCAATCAGATTACTGACCGGAACGCGGCAGTTGTCGAAATACAGGTGCGCGGTGTCGGAGGCCCACCAACCCATTTTCTTCAGCGGCGTGCGGGTGAAACCCGGCGTGTCGCGTTCGATCAGCAGCAGCGAGACTCCGGCGGCGGTTTTGTCTTCGGGAT
>CAYLJQ010000143.1:0-12187 GCA_964383955.1 uncultured Heliomicrobium sp.
GTCAATGGCTCGAAAAAAATCAAGTTCATAATCTGAATATCCTTCTTCGTATCCGTTCTGCATTTGCTTCTCCCACGAAAAGCCGCCCGCGCAGCTTTTGGCTTGATTGTCAGTTAAAGATTTTGTTGTCTGGCTGATGGCTTTTATACTACGTCACGAATCATTCACAAAAGGAGTTCTTACCGATGCCTGTCGTGGTCCAGGTTTTTTCCGATTACGCCTGCCCATATTGCTACCTTGGAGAAGTTCCGCTCAGAACCGCTGCCGCAGCGACCGGAGTCGAAATTGTCTGGAGAGCATTTCAATTGCGTGAGCCAGATGCGCCGAAGACGGAGCCAAACAGCGACCGCAGAAACGCAAGCTGGAAAAATTCTGTTTATCCGATGGCTGAAATGCTTGGCGTTGAAATTCGCCAGCCTTCGCACATATCGCTGACCCGGCTGGCGCATGAAGCCGCGGCGTGGGCGCGATCAAAAAACAGCTTCGAACAATTTCACCGGCGATTATTCAAAGCTGTTTTTCTGGAAGATAAAGATTTGAGCGATTTGGCTGTATTAAAGGAAATCGCGTGGCAGTCGGGGCTGATTCCCGCCGATTTGGAAAAGGCTTTGACTGAAAACCGTATGGCAGATGAAGTTGACGAAGATTTGTTGATTGCTCGGACTTACGGCATTACTTCTGTGCCTTCGTTTGTTATCGGTGGGCACGTATTGGCGGGAGTTCAAGACGAAGCCGTTTTGATTCGCGCCATCGAACTTGCGCGCGACGGAAAGCTCGAGGCGGAAACGAAAAAGCTGCCGCATTTGCCGGTGAATATCACTCGAAACTGAAATGAACCAAACCATCAAGCAAATTGAAACGGGAAAGATTGTCGCCATCTTGCGTGGAGATTTCAGCGGACGCGAAGAAGAAATTGTTGCCGCCATGGTTGAAGGCGGATTGACCGCTGTCGAAGTCACACTGAATTCGCGCGACGTAATGGCAGCAATCAATCGCCTGGCAAAACGCTTTGGACAAACGATTGCCGTTGGCGCTGGAACTGTGCTGACACCCAACGAGGTGTTGCGCGCCGCCGATGCCGGAGCGCAGTTTATCGTTTCACCCAACCGTGACGTGGCCGTAATCGAAGCGACGAAGAAAGCGAGATTGGTTTCGCTGCCCGGCTGCTTCACGCCTTCTGAAATTGTCGAAGCCGTCAACGCCGGAGCGGATGCCGCGAAGCTGTTTCCGGCAAATGCGCTTGGCCCTGCCTTTGTGAAAGCCTTGCGCGGTCCGCTGCCGCAAATTCGCACGGTTCCAACGGGCGGCGTGACGGCTGAATTGGCGCGCGAATACTTTGCCGCCGGAGCTTGGGCAATCGGTGCAGGCTCGGAACTGATCGGCAAAGATTGGTTTGTTGCGGGAGGACTGGAAAAACTGCGCGAACGCACTGCGGCTTTTGTCGCGGCTGGGAGACGAAATGCCTGAAAACGAACTGTGCGCGGTTTACGTGGACACAGGCACGACCAACAGCCGCGTGTGGCTGATGCGCGGCGATGCAATTCTGGCCAAAGCCGATGCGCACGTCGGCGTCCGCGACACTGCGAAAGATGGTTCTCCCGCGCGATTGCGTTCAGGATTGTGTGAACTGATCGAAAAGGTTCGTGCCGAAGCCGCCGACGCGAATCCGGTTTGTGTCGCCGCTGCCGGGATGATTACCTCGTCGCTTGGCTTGGCGGAAGTTCCGCACCTAGCCGCGCCTGCCGGAATTGCCGAACTTGCCGCAGCCGTTCGCACGCACCAGTTTTCGGACGTCACAGATTTGCCCGTGCTGCTGGTTCCGGGCGTGAAGTCTGGACAGATGCCTTGCGAACTTGCGACGGTGGCTGACGCCGATTTGATGCGCGGCGAAGAAACGCTTTGTGCAGGATTGGTGCTGACGGGTTTGGCGAAATCTTCGGCGACGGTTTTGAATCTGGGCTCGCATTGGAAAGCCATCCGGCTGGATGCTAAAGGGCGAATTGCAGCCAGCGTCACTTCGTTGGCGGGAGAACTGGTTTACGCTGCACAAACGCAGACCATTCTGGCCAGCGCCGTTCCGCACGAACGTCTTGCCGCAGTGAATTTCGATTGGCTGGAAGCCGGAATGCGCCAGCAGCGCCAAGCGGGTTTGTCGCGCGCTTTGTTCTGTGTTCGTCTGCTGGAGCAATCCAAACAGGGAAGCCCGGAAGATCGTCTGAGTTTTTTGATTGGCGCATTTATTGCCGACGATCTTGACGCGCTATCAGCACGCAAAGTTCTTTCTGATTCGGTTGTCATCGTTGGCAGCGGCGCTCTAGCCGAAGCCTGGCGACACGCGCTGGCACAAGCTGAAATCCAATCCCAAATTATTACCGGTGAACAAAGCGAACACGCATTGCTTGCCGGACTTCGCAACATCACTTCAATTGCCTTGCAGAGCTGAGCTATGAACTTGAAGCTTACCGTTACAACAGTTTTTATCCTGTCAGTTATGGCCGCGATATTTTTTGAACCGGCTGGTCAGGCTCAGCAAACAACTCGCCGCATAGATTTCAATCGCGACATTCGCCCGATTCTTTCTGACAAATGTTTTTCCTGTCACGGACCTGATGCGACGGCGAAGAAAATCAAACTGCGATTGGATTCCGAAGCTGCCGCGACAGCAGATTTGGGTAAAGGCCGCCAAGCTGTCGTGCCCGGAAATATTGAAAAAAGCTTGTTGGTACAGCGCATCAATCACGCCAACGAAGCGATGCGAATGCCGCCAGCGGATTCTGGACGCAAGCTGACTACGGCGGAAATTGAATTGCTGACCGAATGGATTCGCCAAGGCGCGCGCTTCCAGCAGCATTGGTCGTTTGTCACGCCAACCCGGCCAGCGTTGCCGAAAGTGCAAAACGCCGCTTGGCCAAAAAACGCAATTGATTATTTCGTGCTGGCCAAGCTCGAAGCCGAAAAATTGCAGCCTTCGCCAGAAGCCGACCGCGCGACATTGCTTCGCCGAGTGTCGTTTGATTTGACGGGATTGCCGCCAACGGCAAAAGAGCTTGATGAGTTCCTCGCCGACACTTCGCCAAATGCTTATGAAAAAGTCGTGGATCGGTTGCTGGCGTCGCCGCGTTACGGCGAGCGAATGGCATTTCGCTGGCTGGATGCGGCGCGCTATGCAGACACCAACGGCTATCAAATTGACGGCGACCGTTCAGCCTGGCGCTGGCGCGACTGGGTGATTGAAGCGTTCAACGCCAACAAACCTTTTGACGAATTCGTGGTCGAGCAACTGGCGGGAGATTTGCTGCCGAACCCGACGCTGGATCAACGCATTGCCACGGCGTTCAACCGTAATCACCGCATCAATGCCGAAGGCGGTATCGTGCCGGAAGAGTACCGAATCGAATACGTCATTGACCGCGTGGACACGACTTCAACGGTATTTATGGGGCTGACGTTTGGATGCGCGCGTTGCCACAACCACAAATACGATCCGCTGTCGCAAAAAGAGTTTTATCAACTGTCGGCGTATTTCAACAGCATTGACGAAGACGGCCATTCGTTTGATTGGGGCAACTCGCCGCCTGTGATGGCGGCTCCGACGCGCCAACAACAAGCGCAGTTGAAACAGTTCGATCAACAGATCGCTGCTGCCGAAACTGAATACAACCAATTGGCGAAAAAAGCTTCCGGCAAAGAGCGCGACTGGGAAAAGGCTTTGTTGAAGTCTGAAGAAAAGAATCGCCAATGGTTTCCCGAAGAAAAGTTGATCGTGCGCGTTCCGTTTGACGAACGGCAATCACCCGTTTTCAAACCATCCGACCGCGCTTTCCACAATCAGGAAGACATCAAAAAGAAAGAAAAAATTGGCGAACCGGCAGGTTTCAAAGACTCTGAACCGCGGTTTGTCGCTTCGTCGCTGGGGCAGGGAACTGCCTTTGACGGCAAGCTATATTTCGACGGCGGATTAAACGCAGACTTTCGCTATAAGTCTACATCGGGGGATTACCGCGAACGCTTCACCATCGCGGCTTGGGTTTATCCGGAATCGGAACAAAGCGGTTCGATCGTGACGAAAGTCAGCGATGCACCGGCAGAGATTGAAAACGGCATTCCGCGTGCCGACGGGTATGGGTTGTATTTCCTGAACGGCAAACTGCACTTCAACATGGTGTTTCGCTGGGGCGAAGACACGTTGCGCGTTGAAACCCAGGGTCCATTGCCGCTGCGGCAATGGCAACACGTCGCTGTCGTTTTTGACGGATTGAAGGAATGGGAAGACCGCTTGAAGATTTTCGTCAACGGCCAGGAAGCAAAACTGAAATGGAATCAGCGAAACTTTTATCTGTTGTTTGGCAATTCCCGCAACACGCTGAAAATCGGCGCTGGCGGCGGCCCGCAGTTTCGATTCAAAGGCGCGCTGGATGAAGTGCGAATGTACAGCCGCGCGCTGAAAGCTGACGAAGTTGCCGCTTTGGCCTGCCCTGATTCACTCGAAGTTATTGCGGCAATTCCGGCCAAGAAACGAACTGCTGCCCAAGCCAGGAAACTTCACCGGGCGTTTCTCGATTCCGCCGCGCCGGAAGAGTTGAAGCAAGCGCGCATCAAGCTGGTTGAACTGCGAGAACAGCAGCAGAAGTTTGAAGACGATTTGCCGCCGTTGATGGTCATGCAGGAAATGCCGCAACCGCGTCCTGCGCAAGTGCTGCGTCGCGGAGCGTACGACGCGCCCGACGAAACCGTTGCGCGTGCCGTTCCCGCGACGCTGCCGGCAATGGCTGCCAACTTGCCAAACAATCGTTTGGGATTTGCTCGGTGGTTGGTCAGCAAAGAGCATCCGCTGACCGCGCGCGTTACGGTGAACCGTTTTTGGCAAATGTTGTTTGGTGTTGGCTTGGTCAAAACGACGGAAGATTTCGGCTCTCAAGGAGAACTCCCTTCGCACCCGGAATTGCTGGACTGGCTTGCCGCCGAATTCCGGGACGGGGGGACAGAGGGACGGAGAGATAGAGGGATGGAGAGACAAAGGGAAATAAGTAAAACATGGGATGTAAAGGCGTTGTTGAAGACAATCGTGATGAGTGCGACCTATCGCCAATCGTCCAAGTTCAATCAAGCAAATCCGCAATCCACAATCCGCGATCCGCAATCTGCTGATCCAGGGAATCGTCTCTTGTCGCGTGGTTCGCGCTTTCGGCTGTCAGCGGAAATGATTCGCGATCAGGCGTTGCTGGTTTCCGGCTTGCTGGTGGAAAAACTTGGCGGTCCTTCGGTCAAACCGTACCAGCCGGATGGGCTTTACAAAGACATGGCGTTTTCCGGTTTGACGGGCTACAACACAGACAAAGGCGAAGGCTTGTGGCGGCGCAGCCTCTACACATTTTGGAAGCGCACGGTGCTGTCGCCGACGATGCAGGTGTTTGACGCTTCAGCGCGCGAATTCTGCACGGTGCGCGACACGCGAACCAACACGCCGCTGCAATCGCTGAATTTGATGAACGATGTGACTTATATCGAATCGGCGCGAATGCTGGCTGAACGTATGCTGAAAGAAGGCGGCGCAACCGCCGAACAACGATTGGCCTGGGCGTTTCGAGTCGTAACTTCGCGTCAGCCAACTGAAGCGGAAGTCAAAGCTCTGGTTCGGAACCTGAATTCGCAATTGGAATTTTTCGGTCGAAACGCTGCGGAAGCGGAAAAGCTGCTGTCCGTTGGCGAAAGGCGAAACGACCAGACGCTTAATCGCGCAGAGCTTGCGGCTTACGCGACGACGGCCAGCTTGTTGTTGAACCTGGACGAAGTGATTACACGGCAGTAACTTGAACAAGGGGACAAAATGAATCGCAGAATCTTCCAAACTCTTTCGCTGATTGCGCTGGCTTCGCTTTTCGCTGTCGCCATCAACTTCGCTCACTCCACCTCGGCACAATCGGAGGCGAAGCGGATCAAACTCGACAACACGAAGCTGATCAAAGCCGACAAGCTGACCAAAGCCGACATTGATCGCTGGATGACGGAGCTTTCCAACTGGGGACGCTGGGGCAAAGACGACCAACTCGGCACACTGAATTTGATCACTGCCGCCAAGCGCAAACAGGCGGCGTTGGAAGTCAAAGAAGGTGCGAGCGTTTCGTTGGCACGCAACACAAATTCTGATGCGGACAGCGACAACCCGAATCCGTATCAGCACACGATGAACCTGTCTGGCGCAAGCGACGGCCAATGGGCCGTGGATACGTTTTCGATACTTTTTCACGGGTACCAGCACACGCACATGGATTCGCTCTGCCACATTTTTTATCAGGGCAAGATGTACAACGGATTTTCGCAACAGGAAGTGACCGCCAAAGGTGCGCAGAAACTGGCGATCACCAACTTGAAGCAGGGCATTTTCACGCGCGGCATTCTGATGGATATGGCTGCGTTGAAGGGCGTTCCGTATCTGGAACCCGGCGTTGCAATTTATCCCGCGGACCTGGACGCGTGGGAAAAGAAAGCCGGGATCAAAATCGGCCCTGGCGACGCGGTGTTCATTCGCACTGGACGCTGGGCGCGCCGCGCAGTCAAAGGAGGCTGGGACGCGGAAAAAACTGGCGCTGCCGGATTGCACGCTTCGTGCGCGCGTTGGTTGAAGCAACGCGACGTGGCAATTTTGGGCAGCGATGCCGCCAGCGATGTGTTACCTTCCGGCATTGATGGCGTCACACATCCGGTTCATTTGCTGACGCTGGCCGCAATGGGCGTTCATATCTTCGACAACTGCGACCTGGAAGCTTTGAGCGAAGCTGCGGCAAAACGAAAACGCTGGGCGTTTCTGATGACGGCGGCTCCGATACCGATTACGGGCGGAACCGGTTCACCGCTCAACCCGATTGCCACTTTCTGATTTGATACAGCGAAAGGCGAAGCTATGAATCCACTGAATGAACTGCAATTGATGCTGACGCGGCGATCCTTTTTTAGCCGTTTGGGACTGGGTGTTGGAACTGCCGCGCTGGCTTCGCTGCTTGGCGAAAGCGGTTTTGCGCAAGCGGGCGATCAGAAATCCGGCTTGCCCGGCGTTCCCCACTTTGCGCCAAAAGCCAAGCGCGTGATTTTTCTGTTTCAAGCGGGTGGGCCATCGCAATTGGAACTCTTTGACGCCAAGCCGAACCTGGAAAAATTTCGCGCGCAGAATTTGCCGGATTCGATTCGCCAGGGGCAACGGCTGACCGGAATGACCGCGCACCAATCCAGCTTTCCGACCGCCCCGTCGCTGTACAAGTTTGCGCAGCATGGAAAGTCCGGCGCATGGCTCAGTGAATTGTTGCCGCATACGGCAAAGATTGCCGATGACATCAGCTTCATCAAATCCATGCACACCGAACAGATCAACCACGATCCGGCGCAGACGTTTGCGCTGACAGGCTTTCAGCTTGCGGGGCGTCCGAGTTTGGGTTCGTGGCTGGCGTATGGACTCGGCAGCGAAAATAAAGACCTGCCCGCATTTGTCGTTCTAGTTTCAGTCGGCAGAAATGGCGGCGATCAGCCTCTGTATGATCGTTTGTGGGGAAGCGGCTTTCTGCCTTCGCAATACCAGGGCGTGAAGTTTCATAACGGTGCAGACCCTGTGCTGTTCTTGTCGAATCCTCCAGGCATCAGCAAAGAAGTTCGCCGCAAGTTTCTGGACGATCTTGCAGAGATGAATCAGCTCAACGCGAAAGAATACGGCGATCCTGAAATTCAGGCGCGCATCGCGCAGTACGAAATGGCGTATCGCATGCAAACCTCTGTGCCCGAACTGACCGACCTGTCGAAAGAATCTGAAACGGCCATTGAAAGTTATGGCCCGGACGCGCGCAAACCCGGAACGTTTGCTTACAACTGCGTGCTGGCGCGGCGATTGGCGGAGCGCGGTGTGCGGTTTATTCAACTGTTCCATCGCGGATGGGATCAGCACGGAACTTTGCCACGAAACATTAAGAAGCAAACCGAAGACACAGATCAGCCATCGGCAGCATTGATTCAGGATTTGAAGGCGCGCGGCATGCTGGATGACACGTTGGTCATCTGGGGCGGCGAGTTTGGCCGTACGGTGTATTCGCAAGGCAAACTGGCCGTGGATGATTATGGACGCGATCACCATCCGCGCTGCTTCACCATTTGGATGGCTGGTGGCGGCATTAAACCCGGAGTGACCGTCGGCGAAACTGATGATTTCAGCTACAACATCGTTCGCGATCCGGTTCACGTTCACGATCTGAATGCGACAATTCTGCATTGCCTGGGCATGGACCATACGCGGCTGACGTTCAAGTTCCAGGGCCGCTACTATCGGCTAACGGATGTGCACGGCAATGTCGTTAACCAAATTTTGGCTTGACCCTCAAGCAACGTTATCAACCTGACCTGCGTCTCTGGCCCGTACTTTCCCTGGAAACAAAAATTCATTTCGTGCGGGCATCTTGTTCTAATTTTCAGAAAATGCCACACCCAGCGCGAAAAAGTTATTGCCCAGCAATTATCTGCTGGTTTACTCTTTGCGCTGGTTGAGGACAACCTTACTTCCATTAATTTAACGAATTACCGAGCTATAAAGCTTTCCTCACTCGACCACGGTGCCTGCCCTGAATGACCTTTTGAAGCTATCCCCCGACTCGTAATTTCAAGTTAAATTCGGTTTTAAACTCACAAATAAAGGAGAATTCCTCATGGAAAAGCCTTCATCTTTTTCTCCGCAGGCGTCTGTCAGCGAACCCGTGGATATGCAAATTTCTTCAGAAGAAACACCCCACACCTCATCAAAACCGGTTTCAAGCCGTCGCAAATTTTTGGGACGCGCTGGAGCAGCAGCGATTGCGGCAGGGGTAGCCAGCCAAACGGCTCTGGCACAGTTTCCTGCTCCTGGCGGCTCAAAAGCAGCCTGCAATGATCCTGTTTTTCCGTTTGGTGTCGAGCCGTCGGATATGGCAGCTAATCGGTACATGAAATCCTATAAGTGCCGTATTGAAGCCGCGAAGATGGCTCAGGACCGTTCGTTGGTTTTTCACATCACCAACGGAGATGATGACCGCTATCCGAACAAAATCGCCAGCTATACCAAAGCTCTGCCGCATAACTCCTTGGGCGAAGTTGATCCGGCAGCATACGAAACTCTGGTGAGAGCGCGTACAACGCTAAACCCGGATGATTTTGAACGAATTCGGCTTGGATTGGGGCGTCCGTTGACCAGCCCGCAAGCTGGCTTGGCCATGGATTTGGAAGGTCCAGATTCACATCACATGACATTGCCGCCGCCGCCGCGGTTGGCTAGTGCCGAAGCCGCAGGCGAAGCCGTTGAACTTTACTGGATGGCGCACGCGCGGGATGTGAATTTCGCCGAATACAGCGCCAGTCCTATCATTGCGCGAGCCGCACAGGAACTTTCAGCGATGTCTGATTTTCGCGGGCCAAAAGAAAATGGACGCGTAACAGCAAATACCATTTTTCGCGGCACTACGCCGGGAGACGTCACCGGGCCATGGCTTTCACAATTTCTGACGCAGGATTTTTCCTTTGGTGCAGTGCCGTTTTCGCAAAAAATGAAAACCGTGTTGCCAGGCGTCAGCTATATGACGCAGTTTTCAGACTGGCTGGACGTGCAAAATGGAGCCGATCCCAGCGCGAACATTCAGTACGACTCGACACCGCGATACATTCGCAACCTGCGGGATCTGGCTCAGTGGGTTCACGTTGACGCACTCTATCAGGCGTATTTGCACGCGTGTCTGATTATGATTGGTCAGGGCACGCAATTGGATCCGGGGTTGCCGCTGTATAACGCGAAAGCGCAAGCGGGATTTGCGCAGTGCGGCGGGCCCCACATTTTGAGTTTCGTTACCGAAGTTGCCACGCGCGCATTGAAAGCCGTCTGGTATCAGAAATGGTTTGTGCATCATCGGTTGCGCCCGGAAGAATATGGCGGTCGTGTGCATAACACCTTGGCGGGCAGCGCGAGCTATCCGCTTCATGCGGACGTTTTACGTTCCCAGGCCGTGGCGGAAGCCTTTGGCAAATATGGAACGTATCTGTTGCCACAGGCATTTGCTGAAGGCAGTCCGACGCATTCATCCTATGGCTCAGGTCACGCGACCGTTGCCGGAGCGTGTGTAACCGCGCTCAAAGCATTCTTTGACGAAACGGATACGATTAAAAATCCGGTGGTTCCAACGTCTGACGGACTGGGGCTTGTTCCTTATGATGGGCCACCGTTGACTGTTTTGAACGAACTGAACAAAGTCGCAACCAATGTGGCTTTTGGGCGTAACGCAGCGGGAATCCACTGGCGATCCGACGCAATCAATTCGTTGAAGCTTGGCGAAGCGGTGACCATCGGCATTCTGCAGGAGCAGAAACTGACCTATAACGACAAAGTTGAAATGACGTTGACCAAGTTCGACGGAACGAAAATCGTCATTTAAACCAGCTTCTTTTGCTGTATCGAAGACTGAGTTTCAAACGCCGCTTGTTGATTGCGAAATCAACAAGCGGCGTTCTTTTTGGGGTCAGGATTGCAGCCCAGCCATGCCCAGTGCCAACAATAAGGCGCGTTTGTAGCCCAGCTCGCGTCCCGTTGGATCGAACCATTCGCTTAGCCGGTGAGAGTCGTTTGACCTGCCGCCAGCCCCGATGGTGATGGCAGGAACTCCCAGATGAATCGGGATGTTTGAATCGGTTGAAGCGCGGTTCAAAATCGGCGTTATGCCCATTACCCGCGAAGCTTCCACCGCTGTTCGCACCAGGTACGATTCGCGCGGTGTTTCGCCTGAAGGCCGATTGCCGATTAGTTCAACCTCGGCTTTCAGTTTTTTGCCGGAAGCGGCACGCATGACGTTTTCATCAATCACTGCGCGGTTCAGCGCCGTTAGCAAGAAATCTTCCAACCGCGACAACTCTGCTTCGGATGAAGACCGCAAATCCACATCCATTGAGGCTGTTTGCGGGATGACGTTCACAGATTCGCCGCCTTCGATGCGGCCAATGCTGTAGGTTGTTCGCGGATCAACCGGTGCGTGGTAATCCGCCAGCCGCGCGACGGCTCGGCCCAGCGCGTGAACCGGATTGACGACGCCAAAATCTCCCCAACTGTGGCCGCCAGGCCCTTCCAGACGAATGCGATAGCGGCGCGAACCCAGCGCCTGATGCGTGATGAAATCTACTCCGGGGCCATCAAAAGAGATGAACGCGGAAACCTTCTTCACCAGCTTGCCTTCGTTGAACAGGTGGCGGACTCCGCGCAAATCGCCTTCGCCCTCTTCGCCAACGGTCGCGACAAACGCAATTGTGCCGCGCAATTTGATCTGTCCGGTATTCAGCGCCTGAATTAACGCAACCAGCGCTGCCAGCCCCGCGCAGTTATCGGCAATACCCGGCGCGCACAGCCGCGAACCGACGTGACGAACTTTGACGTCCGTGCCTTCAGGAAAAACGGTGTCCAAATGCGCAGATAAAACAATCAGCGGTTGTTCGCGTTCGCCGCGATAAAACCCAATCACGTTGCCTTCGCTGTCAGTGTGAACGTCGTCCAGGCCAAGTTCGTTGAACCGCGCGGCAAAATAGCGTCCGCGTTCTTGTTCCTTGAAAGGAGGCGCGGGAATCTCGCAGATGCGAATCAATTCGGACGTAAATCGCTGGGCAGAGGCGTCTATAAACTCAAACGCAGCGGCAACGCGACGGTCGTTGACCAAGTCAGCGATTGACAGCGAACGAAAGCGGTCGGCAATGGAAATGATTGAAGCGGGCATATCAGAGATAAAAGCCTATCTTGAATCCCAGTTGAGATTGGGGCCGTCAAGCAGGATTGGTATAACGTTGAGAATGTTGCGTCCAAGAATTCCAATTTCCTGGTCAAGCAGAAGAAATTGACCTCGAAAGCTTTTTCCAAGAAAGATCATTTCAGCCAGCACAACAGGCGCGACAGTTAAGCTGCCGTCAAACGCAGCCAGTTCATATCCCTTATCGGGTAAAGATTGGAGGCCGATAAACTCAGCGGCATTTCTAGGCAGCAAGGTGACATCGCCTCCGCTGTCAATGAGCATTGGAATGTCAGAACACGTTGCGTCGGTTTCTGTATTTCGTAAGGTTACCAAAGCAAGTGGTGCGGGCGGGTTGAAGTGAACGGAATCATAGCTGGGCATCGGAAGCTACCTCGGCGATTTCATTTTGAACTCGTCCGCTT
>CAYLJQ010000144.1:0-12104 GCA_964383955.1 uncultured Heliomicrobium sp.
AGGGAACCCTTTTACACAAGCTTCGCATTGGAGCGGCTCCGATGCCGTCATTGCGATTGTAAACATCGCGGTGAAGCTGGCGTTTGTTTCCTTGCTGGCAGGTGTTCCATTGGGAATTGCCGGGTTATTGCGACGCGAACGGCTGCGGGCACTTTCGGTGATGGGAATGTTCTTGTCCACGGGAATTTTTGGTTACTTTCTGGTCGTCATGAGTTTTGTTGCCGGAGGACCGAATGGGGATTAGCGCTGCCAATCTGCCGAAGCTGCTGCTGTCAATCGCGGTGAAGTGCATGCCCGCTGAACGAGCAAGCTGGGGCAAGGCAATGCTGGCTGAACTTGCAGCGCTGCAACATCCGGCCACACGTTGGAGTTTCACGTTGGGCTGTATAACGGCGGTTTTGTTTTCATCGCATAGAAAAGGGGTACTGCAAACCGTTATGAACAATCGGGCGAAAGGCATCATCACCACACTCAGGTTTCCGGCCATCAGCAGCTTTCTCATTGTTCTCCCGTTTATGCTGCTTGAATTCGCATTCGTGATTGTAAAAAGGCTGGATACCTTCAGCCTTAGAAACGTCCTCGACTTCATCGTTGTGTTTGGCTTTTTGTGGCTAGGTCTGGCGGCAATCATCCTCATCCTGACGCCAGTTGTGCGGGCGATACGAGCAGGGAACACTGCTGCGGAAACACAAAGGAGTGCGCTGAAAACCCTTCTTGCCAACCCAACGTCAGCAGCGATGATCAGTTTTATTCTAGCCCTGCCGTTCGTGACGATATTTTCGCTTCTTTTGCTTGGTATCGAGCCGCCATTAGGTCCGCTCGAACCTGTGCTGAAAAATTCAGATCCCGATCAGCCGAATATCCTCGGTTCGCTAGTCGTATTGAGTGCATTCTTGCTCGCAATTGTGGCAGGCATCATTGCTCGCACGCCGATTGTGCGGACGATACGAGCGGGAGGAAGCCTGCTTGCTCATCCGATAAATCTGACGCTCGCCGTTGTTATTTTGTCCTTCGTTACATTGTTAGTGGTCGGCTTGTCCATTGACCAATTTCCATGTTGGATCGGCGTGCCGAACTGCGACTAACCCTGGATGGAACCTTGAGGCTGCCGTAAAGTCGCTGGACCTTGCCAGTCCATCAATCGCAATTCAGGTGAGTACCAAGTTTCCTCTACAATGTTTCCATAATCTTGGCTTCACGCTGGAGGAGTGTAGTTTTGTGGGAAGGTAAAAATGAAAATGCGGCGCGAGTTGTTGATTCGCGCCGCATTTCGAAACTTGCCAAATGGCAGTTTGTTGAAAGATTGATCAGCCTTCGGTTCTGCCAATGACGATCAAACCGATTGCGATTGGCCCGGATTTGGTCGTCAGCTTGGTTTCCAAAATGACGTGTTCGTGTTCGTTCTTAACAACTTTCGGCAATTCTTTATCCGCCGAAATCGCCATTCCGAAAAACCACGGCGACGGATGCCCAGCGCCAGCCGCTGCACGGCTGAGTTTGAGCATGTCTTCCATCTTCATTGTCGCGTTCGGGTCTTTGTCATCGGCTGCCGGGCAGATCAAAAAGAAATCGCGCGCAGCCGAAACTCCCAGATGATTTCCATCCTGCAAAATCAGAGCGTACCGCAAGGTGTAAAAACCGGCTTTGATGCCCTGGCCGCGAAAATCCGAAGTGTTGGCAGGGAAGTTGATGACGCCAACCAAAGTCCCTTCGGCAATCTGGCCGAAACTGGCTCCGGGAATGTCGGCTTTGCTGGTGGGAACTTCTTTGCGAAACCAGATGTCGCAAACAGTTTTGCCTTTGCTGTCGGTAACGCGAAGCCCTTTCTCTTCCAGTGCGCCGCGCACGGCTTCCGCGACAGCGGCGTCTTTCAACGCAGCAATGGATTCAACCTTGTAATCTTCGGCAAATGCCAGGGGAGCGAAAACAAATAGCAGAAGAAAAGCAAACAACTGCTTCACCATCCAAACTCCTTCTCAAAAGCGAAAATAGACAGGATTTTCACGATGGTTCAGGATGAAAAACAATCCTGAAAAATCCCGTTAATCCTGTCTATTCAGGTTTGTTGCACTCTATTTGGCGAAATGGCCGACGAAAGCGCTGCGTTTTTCGCGCAACGACCAGCTTACGCCCAAGCCTTCACCCTTAAATTGATCCAGGGACGCGACCGCAGGCATCGTATGCGTGGTCGGCGTTAGCGGCGGATAGTAGGTTTGTTCGTGGCCGCAGATTTTGTCGCGCTGTGTGAACTGGCGCGTCACGATGCTGGCCAATTCACCGGCTTGCAATTGCCCGCCGGTCGGATGTTCGCCGCTAAATTCCAATGAAATGCTGATTGACGCGGCTTCGGTGCGAACGACGTTCTTCAATAAGTCGCCGCCCATTTCCTGCGCAAACGCTTTCAGAGCAGTTCGCTGTTCAGGAGTCGCCTTTTCGTCAAAAATCAAAATCGCTTTTGCCGGGAAGGGATTTTCGTACGGGCTCCCCAGCGTGCCGGCAGCTTTGGCCACGCCGACGACGCTCAAACCATCCAGCTTGACGCCGTTCCATTCGCCTTTCGATACGCGCCAGCCAACGATGGCTTGATCGCCCATCAGGTTGACTTCGGCCATCGCAAAGCAATGACCCGTCCACACGTCGGCGTTTCGAGTTTCAATGTATTCGCCATAAATCTGCTGGGCGCTGGCTGATGAAGCCAAGAGCGCCGCAAAGCAAAGGGAAAAGATCAAAGTGAGTCTGCGCATTCTTACTGCCCTCCGAGATTGTGTTTGGAGTACCGCCTTTAGGCGGCAATGTTCAAGCTTGAAGGTCTGCCGCCTAAAGGCGGTACTCCAAGCTATTTCAGGCTACTGCGATTTCCTGGCAATGGCAACCGCGCTCGCTGGCGTCGCAATTGCCGGGTTCGGCAAGTTTTCCATCCGGTCCCAAAGGCCCTTGCGTATGCAGGCACCAGAAAACTCCGGTGTGCGTATGGTGCGGGTCATCTTCAGACCAAACGAACATGCTTTTCGTGCGCAGCGAAGCGCACAAGTTCGGACGATTCGGATCTAAGTTGTGAAGTTCAGCCATTATTCTCTCCTTCGTCGAGAGATGGAGAGATGGAGAGATGGAGGGACTGAGCGAAAGCTTCCCACAGTCCCTCTGTCTTTCTGTCCCTCCATCCTTGTTATCCAGCCGCTTTCAGAATCGCGCGTTTGACGGCGACTTGAGCGAGTTGAATTTTATAAGCGTTCCGGCTCAGCGCTTTGGCGTTGGCCACAGCAATTTTGCCAGCTTCGGCGGCGACATCTTCGTTGATCGTTTTGCCGACCAGGAATTTCGCCGCTTCGTCGGCATTCCACGGCACAGGCGCAACGTGACCTAAGGCTACGCGAGCCAAAGATACTTTCTTCGCCGCGTCGAGTTTGAGCGCCACGGAAGCAGCCGCCAATGGCCAGTCCAAGGCCTCACGCTGACGAACTTCGTACGTCGCGCTGCGAACGCCAACTGTGGACGGAATGTTGATCGCCGTCACAATTTCGTTCGGAGCCAGCGCGACTTCGCGTTCGTTTGAAGATTTCGGTGTGACAAAGAATTTGTCCGCATCCACTTCGCGTGCGCCTTTGGGGCCGAAAACCGTGATTTTTGCCGCCATCGCAATCAGCGCCGGGCCAAGCGACGACGCACTGACGAATTTCGCCGGCCCGTCATTGCCCAGAATCGCGTGGTAGCGGTTATCACCATTGGGAACTAACGGCTCGCCGTTTTCGGTGTTAGCCAGCAAACCGAATCCGGCGCGGTAATACCAGCAGCGCGGACGCTGGCAAAGATCACCACCGACAGTTCCCATATTGCGAATCTGCGGACTGGTGATTTCTTTGGCGGCGTCTTCCAGCGCTTCAAAACCTTTACCAAGCCGGTCAATCATTTCTTCCAGCGAGACAAGCGCTCCAATGCGAGCGCCGCCAGCGCGGTTGAAGGTGATGCCGCGAAGTTCGGCAATGCCTTTGATATTGACCACTCGCTTTGGAGTGACGATGAAATCTTTCATCAAGCTGAGCAGATCGGTTCCGCCAGCAATGACTTCGGTTTCACCCCACTGCTTGCCGAGCAGTTCAACGGCTTGTTCTTTTGTGGTTGGGCTTGCGTACTCAAAATTTTTCATTACGCCTTGCCTCCTTTCTTTGCCAGAGCGGCCAAAACGCGATCCGGCGTCAGCGGGATGGTTGGCACGCGAACGCCGATGGCGTTGGCGACGGCATTGGAAATTGCCGCGCCGGGCGAAACCGTCGGCGGTTCGCCAATGCCGATTACGCCGCGTTCGTCATAGCCTTTGCCGGTCATCATGTGAACTTTGAAATTGCCGATGTCGCGCAATCCTGCCAAGCGGTAAAACTCCATGTTGGCGTTCAACATCTTGCCGGTTTGGTCGTCCATCACGCGTTCTTCGTACAGCGCATAGGTCACGCCCATAATCATCGCGCCGAACACCTGGCTTTCGCAGGTCTTCATATCAATGATCAAGCCGCAATCTTGCACCGCGACGAAGTTGTTCATTTTGACGACGCCGGTTTCGATGTCTACGGAAACGTCCGCCATCTGCACGCCACCAACGCCGCCCGTCGTCAAAGTTTCCTTGCCAGGGTTTTTGCCGCGTGTCGTCAACGGTTGCGTCCCGAGTTTTGCGCAAGCCTGTTTCCAGGTCATGGCGTTCGTCGGTTTGCCGATTTCGACAATCTTGCCGCCGACAGCTTCCAGTTTGTCCGGCGTGGTGTTCATCGTCGGAGCAACTTTTTCCAGGATCGTGTTCAACGCATCCACTGCCGCTCGGCGCGTCGAAGCGCTGATGCCGCCGACAGTCGTCGAACCACCGGAACCGCCCGAAACCGGGTAGCGATTGTCGCCGATGTGGATTTTGACTTGATTCAGCGGAATCGCGAATGTGTCTGCTGCAACAATAGCCAGCACCGTGCGCGTGCCTACGCCAAGGTCCTGCGTGCCCATTTTCACTTCCACCGATCCGTCCGGGTGAACCGTCAGGTCGCAATCGCTGGCGTGACCGCCGCCGCCCCAGGTGTGCAGCGACAGGCCAAGCCCGCGTTTGACTGTTTTGGTGCTTCCCACAGCGCCTTCGCCGCGTGGCCGCCACAGTTTTTTCCACTCGATCATTTCCGCGGCTTTGATAAATTCGTCGCGGTACACGTTTTGGCGAACGCCTGCCAGCGGCAGGTTTTTCATGAACAGATCCAGGGGATCCATACCCAGCTTGGCCGCCATGTCTTCAAAGGCAGACATCGTAATCAAGCAGGCTTGCGGATGGTTTGGCGCGCGCCAGGCTCTTTGCGGACCGGTGTTGGTTGGAATAACGGAAAACACTTCTTTGCGATCCGCGACCTTCAACACATACGGAAGCTGGTTGGCAAAACTGAAATTGCCTACGCCGCCCGAACCCCAGGCTTGCGATTCCCATGCGGTAATGGTGCCGTCTTTTTTCGCGCCGATTTTGACTTTGGCATAAGCCGACGGGCGAGTTCCCGCGACCATCAGCTCGGCATCGCGTTCCAGCATTAACTTGATTGGCTTTCCGCCAGCTTGTTTGGAAAGCTTCGCTGCTTCAATACCCCAACGGTCAACAGGGAATTTGCTGCCGAAACCGCCGCCGATGTGCTCCATCTTGATGCGGACGTTTCCGGCTGGAATTCCCAACGCTTGCGCGAACTGGCCGCCGTTGGCCGACACCGATTGCGTGGATTGGTGAACCAACAGATTTTTGTCGTCTTCCCATTCGGCAATCAAACCGTGCGATTCCAGGCAGCAATGTGTGATGACATCATTTCCGTAGGTTTCTTCCAAAACAACGTCAGCTTCGGCAAACGCCTTAGCTGGATCGCCCGCGACGTTTTCGCTGGGTTTGCGGCGGCTGGCTTCCGGAATTGCGTCCCAGTTATTTTCGTTGACCAGATGCGGCAGCTTTTCGTAAACGACCTTGATCGCGCGCGCTGCGTCTTCGGCCTGTGCCTCGGTTTCAGCAGCTACGACTGCGATTTCATCGCCTGCCCACTGGATTTCCGTGCCGGGGCCTTGAATGACCCTGGCGGCTTTGACGCCGGGCATTTTTTCGGCTGCGCTCAGGTCAATGCTGACGATTTTGGCATGCGCATACGGCGAACGCAGCACTTTGCCAAACAGCATGCCGGGACGATTCAAGTCAAACGTGTATTTCGCGCGGCCTGAAACTTTGTCCGGGCCGTCCAGGCGCGAAATGCGTTTGCCGATGTGAGTTCGTTTGCCTTCTTCAGGCCATTTGTACTCAGCCATTGCGTTGCCCTCCTCTGGTCATTTTCGCCGGGCCTTTTTTCAGATTCGCCGAAGCCTGAGCGATAGCGCCTTTGATGCCGTGGTAGGTTCCGCAGCGGCAAAGATTACCGCCGACACCCATTTCGATTTGCTCCTCGGTGGGCGAAGGATGTTTGTCCAATAGCGCCTTGCAAGCCATGACGAATCCGGGAGTGCAGAATCCACATTGCTGGGCGTCGTTATCCCAGAATGCCTGCTGCACCGGATGCAGCGTGTCGCCTTTGGCCAGGCTTTCGACAGTTTCGATCTTCTTGCCTTGCGCTTCGATGGCCAGCACGGTGCAGCCGTACACAGGCTTTCCGTCAATGATCATTGTGCAGGCTCCGCAAGTGGCGCGGTCACAAACGCGCTTGGCTCCGGTCGTGTCCAGATCATTGCGAAGCGTGTCCAGCAATGTTGCTCTGGGTTCGACGCTAATCTGTTTCGGCGAACCATTGATGCTGAGCGTGATGTTTACTTTATCCGGTCCAAAAATTTTGACATCGGCTCCGGCGGCTTTGACGACTTTTTCGCCGCTGGCTACCAGCGGAATCGTCAAGGCGACGCCTGTGCCTTTCAGGAATTTGCGGCGGGACACTGCGGACTCCCCAGAAGTGTGGGTGTCGGCAGGGTTGTCATGCCGTTCGTCAGAACTGCTCATCAGTTACCTCCGTTGGTCTAAAAAGATGGAGTGATTTCGGGAAATTCAGGTTTACGTCTGCACAGACGTATTCACAATTTTTCGGTTACAGCCAATTTCAAAATGGATTACAGAAATCGTAGAAGTGCGGATTCGGAGTATAGCAATGGGGTTTTGAGGTGACAAGAAATCGGACTGGTATTTATTCTGCAGATCGTTTTCCGCGGCGAGAAAGTTTTACCGCCGCTTCCCAGCGACGTTTCCAAACCCCTTTACGACTTTTTATCAACTGGCGAAAACGTTCCTTCAGCATCTGCGATTGCCGGTGAATTCGCTGATAAATTCGCGACGCCTTAATCGTGTTATAGACGCGAGACTTGAATGCCACAAAGCGCGTGTGCAACCAGACGAACCAGCCAATCAAGAGCAGCTTTGGCTCCGTCAAGGTATAGATGCGGGCCACCAGCGCAGTTCCGAGGATTTTGGCGAGGACAACCACCAGAAATCCGAACGTCGCTTGTCCGTGGGAAATCAACCACAAGGCTGCCAGTTTGACCGGTATCAGCAACAGGGAAGGGGCTCCAAAAAACGCCAGCGCTCCGTAAGGCGGCAATCCAGCAATGAACGATTCAAGCTGGCGTAAGATCGGCAAGCGCCCAATCGCCGCCGCCAGCCGCTGCAAATCATCCCACAGCCAGTCTTCAGCCAGAACAATGATCGCCGCAATCAAAACAAACGGCGCGGCTACGATTTTCTTCAGCAGCCTTTTCATTACGAAATTAGCTTCTTTCTTTTTTGCGTGCCTGAGCTTGCACCGCTGTGATCGCTACGGCGTCAACGATGTCTTCCCATTTGCAGCCGCGCGACAAATCGTTGGCGGGTTTATCCAGGCCTTGCAGGATCGGGCCTATGGCGGTGGCTCCGGCCAGGCGTTCGGTCAGTTTGTAGCCGATGTTTCCAGCGTTGATATCCGGGAAGATCAGTACATTGGCTCGGCCAGCAACGGTGGAACCCTTGGCTTTGGATTGGCCGATGCTTTCCACCAAAGCGGCGTCCAGTTGCAGTTCGCCGTCAATTTCCAGGTCTGGCATTCGGGCCTGGACGGTTTTGGTGGCTTCGATAACTTTGTCGGCCAGCGGATGTTGCGCTGAACCCTTGGTGGAAAACGACAACATCGCCACGCGGGGTTCGGCGTTGAGCAACGCCCGGCAGGTTTGCGCCGACGCGATGGCAATTTCAGCAAGTTGCGGCGCTGTCGGGTTAATGACGACCGCTGGATCGGCGAAGATCAAAGCGCCTTCGACGCCGAAAGCCTTGTTTGGCACAACCATCACAATGACCGAGGAAACCAACGAAAAGCCTTCGCGCAACCCCAGCGTAATCAGCGCTGAACGAACTGTGTGCGCAGTGGTGTTGGTCGCTCCAGCAACGGAACCGTCGGCTTTGCCTTGGCGGACCATCATGTTTCCAAAATACAACGGATCAAGAATTTGTTTATTGGCTTCGTCCAGCGTCGCGCCTTTGGCCCGGCGAAGTTCGTAAAGTTCCTGCGCGTAACGCCCCAGATCAGTCGAGCGGTGATGATTCAGAATGATTACGTTGGTGAGGCTGACGCCAAGCGCCGAAGCGCGGCTGCGAATCGTTTCTTCGTCGCCCAGCACGGTGACCCGCGCCAACCGCTCTTCCGCAGTTTTTGATGCGGCAATAATGGTTCGATCATCGCCACCTTCGGGCAGGACAATGTGTTGCAGTTGGGTGGCAGCTTGAACTCGAAGTTTACGGAGAATGTCCATTTGAATCAGAAGAGGGTTTTAAATTTCAGGTGTCGGGTTGCGCCGGTTTTTCAGATATCGCCAAACGAAGAAAGCTGCCACAGCCAAAACGATGACTGTGACGACGGTGCTGTAAATGCTCAGATATTCCCCTGCCTTTTGCCAGTTTTTGCCGAACACCATGCCCAAATAAAGCAGGATTGCATTCCAAGCCGCCGCGCTGACAGCGCATAAAGCGGTTGTCGCAGGAAAATTCATGCGCGACATTCCGGCGACGAAAGAAACGATGGCGCGTGTTCCAGCCAGAAAGCGGTTGGCGACAATAACGCCGTAACCAAAGCGCTGAAACAGTTTTTCGACCTGATTGATTGCCGTAAGCGGCAGATAGCGGCTCAGCCGTCCGCTGACAATGTGTTCTTGGAAATATCTGCCAATCACATACGCCAACGCAAAACCACACGTGCTGCCCAGCGTCGAAACAATCAGCGCCGAAGTGAAATCTATTGTGCCGATGCCGATCAAGGTTCCGGCAAAAACCAGCAGCACGTCGCTGGGCGACGGCGGAAAGATATTTTCGATGAACGCCAGAAAAAACATCAGCGCCAGCACGCCTTCGGGCGGCAGTTGTTGAAGCCAGTTAATGCCTTGTTGGATCAAATCCATAAATTAAGCCGCCGGTGGTTGGGAATCGGTCGTCGGTAATTTTCGACTTGCGACTAATTCGCCGATCAGATCGGCAATCAATTCATCAATTTCCAAGTTGGAAAAATCAGTTTCCGAGCTTTCCCAAAACTCCTGAAGGTTTTGCGCGCCGCCTTTTTCGTATTCGCGAGCCTGCAACAGCAAGTCCAGCTTGTCCGCTGCTTTGACGATACGAGCTTCCAGGCTGGTGCGCTCTTCGTATTCCTGCCACAACAGCAAATATTCTTCGCCGATGGCTCCCAGAACAGACAGCATTTCGTCGGCAATTTGTTGATCTGCTTTATGCAGCGCGCCTTTGTCAAAATACCGTTTGATTGTGTTGGGCAAATCGCCCGTGCGCGCTTCCGTCAGATCGTGCAGCAGCGACATTCGCAGAATTTTCTCCACATCGGGTTCCAGCCCTTGCCGCTGCGCCAGGTCGGCCAGCAACATTCCAAACAGCGCCACGCCGAAAGAATGATCTGCAACCGATTCCACATCGCGGATTCCGCGCAACAACCAGCCCGTTCGCGGCACGGATTTCAGGCGGATCATTTCGCACACAAACTTGATGATATTGGAGCTTTCTGTCATCACGCCGCCCAAGCTATCGGTTTTGACCAAGGCCGTCAACCGTGTGCTATATTCGCCATTCAAGCGCCAATTCGTTCCCTACAGGTCGCGTTATGTTGTATCCGAATTTCTTCGAAATTGCTGGTCGCCGAATCTCGCCACCGCTGGTTTTGTCGCCAATGGCGGGCGTGACCGATTCGCCGTTTCGTCGTTTGATCAAACGTCGCGGCGGCGTGGGCCTGTTTGTCACCGAATTCATCAGCGTCGAAGGGCTGACGCGCGGCAACATTCGAACTCACGACTTGATGCGCTACAAGCCGGACGAAGAGCGCCCGATTGCGATTCAAATTTTCGGCTACGACATTGAACGCATGCGCTGGGCTGCGGAAATTGCCGAAGAAGCCGGAGCCGATTTCGTAGACATCAACTGCGGTTGCCCCGCCAAAAAAGTAGTCAACGGCGGTGGCGGATCGAATCTGTTGCGCGATTTGCCGCACCTGGAAAAGATTCTGAAAGAGGTCAAGCGCGCGATTTCGATTCCGATGACGGTCAAAATTCGCGCGGGCTGGGACGACAAATCTATCAATTGTGTCGAAGTCGCCAAACTGATCGAAGATTGCGGTGGTTCAATGGTGACGCTGCATGGACGCACGCGCGTCCAGGCCTACAAGGGATTCGCCAACTGGGATTTGGTTCGTGCAATCAAGGAAAATGTCTCGATTCCGGTTTCCGGCAGCGGGGACATTCTGGTTCCCGAACATGCGAAGGATCGGTTTGATCGCATCGGTTGCGACGCTGTCCACATCGGTCGTGGAGCCATTGCCAACCCATACATCTTTCGCCAGACCTGGGAAGCAATGCAGGGATTGGAACCGTACAAACCGACGCCCAAGGAATTGCATGAAACGCTGCTGGAATTCCGCGACTTATTGCGCGAACACATGCCGGAAAAAGGCGTCATCGGTCGAATGAAAATGATGTCCGCGCAATTGCTGCGCGGCGTCCCCAACGGAACGCCGCTTCGGCAGATGGTTTTGCGCTCGCCTACCGTTGAAGAGATGGAACCGCTGTTTGCCGAATACTTCGGATTGGCAGAAATCTATGGCTTCAATTACGAAATGCAATCCGCTCCTGCCGAAGATGCCGAGCTGGCAGAATGCGGTGTCTAAAATTAGCTTTTCGCGAAAAAATTGAAGGCCTGTTGACAGACCAAAACCCGGTCAGTAGTATGCGCCTTCGATTTTTTAAGGCCAGGTAGCTCAGTTGGTAGAGCAGCGGACTGAAAATCCGCGTGTCGGGGGTTCAATTCCCTCCCTGGCCATTTCCAGACATTCACAGCGACTTATGGAACGTCTCACTTGCCTGAAAGGGCAAACTGATCAACGGACTTAAGTCGCTGTTTGGTTTATATCTCGAAGGCACGCAGTTCCCAGCCCTCCTCTCAAAATGAAAATAAAAAATGTATACGCCATCAAGCGCTCCGTTACAGGCTTAGGGATGTTTGCCCAACAAGACATTCCACGAAAAACAGAGATTATCCAGTATCTGGGCACGATTATTACGAATGAAGAGGCCGAGAAAACAGGCGGGAGATATGTGTTTTATCTCAACGAAACTCACTCGATAGATGGTAAGAGTCGAGAAAATCTGGCGCGATATATCAACCATTCCTGCCTGCCCAATGCAGCCGCTTACACCGATGGCGAGGAAGTCTGGATCATTTCGGAAAAGTCCATCAAGGCAGGGGAAGAAATCACGATCAATTACGGTAAGGAATACTTTGCTTCCTTTATCCGGCCAATCGGATGCAAATGTAAAAAGTGTTCATCGCGAAAATGATGTGTACGGTCAGCCTGCTTCCAAAAATCGGCAAGAATTACAGCAAAGAAAAAAGCGAGCAAGAACATTTTCATTCTTGCTCGCTTTTGTATTTCCTTCGTTTGGTTGTATCCCAAAAGTTCAGTTACAACCACGCAGGAGGAAAATCAGAAATAGAAGACTCGCTGGGGCTCCTAAAAGCCATAAGATTACATAACCGATTTTACCTGCTTCCACTCTTTGTCTTAAATTTTGCATTGTTTACCTCCCTCATGCTTTTCAATTCAGATTGACCCGCTATGGGC
>CAYLJQ010000145.1:0-12102 GCA_964383955.1 uncultured Heliomicrobium sp.
GTGGTGATTGCGCCTTTTTCCAGCGCTGGCGAAGTTCGCTTGTATGCAGGGCGCGTGGCAGGTTTGGTGGACTTGGCTGCTGGCGCAGCCGGGCGATAGTTGGGCGGCCAGAAGCGGCGTTCCGTGTCCTGATCCTGAGCGATTGCCGACGATGCACTGAACATAAGAAGCAATGCAGCAGCGATGACAAACTGATTGAGTTTTGATTGCTTGAGCATGTTGTTTCCTCCGGTTGATGACGAACCAGGGCGATTATAACGAGTTCGTGCCGTTGTGCTGTTACATGAATCACAGCTAGGGAAAGATTATTTCCATTCGCCCTGAAGCCCGAATGCCGCCCAGTAATAGGGAGCTTGCCACTGTTTTTGTTTCAGCAGTTCCAATTGCGCAGAGCGCAATGCTTCCGCTGGACGTTGGCCTTTGGAAAGCATGGCTTCGTAAAACTGCTTCATTAAGTCAGCGGTTGAACGGTCGTTGACGCTCCACAAACTGACGACTACGCGCGGCGCACCCGCGTACATAAAACCTCTGGTCAACCCGACAATACCTTCGCCTCGAACTTCTTTGCCAAGGCCGGTTTGACAGGCGCTCAAGACAACCAGTTCCGTCGCGGGCAATTTCAGATTGTAAATTTCGGGCGCCAGCAAATAGCCGTTTTGCGGCTTGCCTTGTTCATCAACCAGCGACATCACCAATCCCGAAAGCTCTGGATTCAAGCTATTCAAAAATCCATGTGTGGCGAAATGCAGGATTCGATATTGGCTCAGGTCGTCGCCAGTGGCGGTTGCGCGGTTGGCGGCAAAATCGAAAACCGATTTCGCGGAATTGCCAGAAGCCAACGAAAGGATCGTTTCTGCTTCGCGCCGCGTGTTCGGCAAACGAGGAATGCGAAGCTCCAAGTCGGTCGCGCCGGAATCTTTGGCCGTTTTGTAGAGCAAGATACGGCTTGGATCGCTTTCAGTGGTCGCGGCAGTTTTGTCGTCTTTCTTTTCCGGTTTTTCAGCCGTGGTGTCTGCCGCTTTAATCGTCACGACTTTGACGCGGTCGTCTTTGGCTTCAAAGACCGGATCGGCAATGACGGCAACTGTTTTGGCCGCTTTCGCTTGGTGGCTGCTTTCGCTGCGTAGGACTGTCAGCGTTGTTGCCGAGGGCAAGGACACGATTTCATGGCGGCTGATCAAACGGCTTGTTCCAACCGGCAGTGCCGCAAAGGGAACATACTGCAACGATCCGTCGGCGACGACGATCAAGCGTTTGTTGCCAAGCAGCGGCGCAGCGGGAGCGAGAATCATTCGGCTTAACGCTGCGGCCGCTTTCAAACTTTCAGCGTCGGCGGCGGCAACGCGATCCAGTTTTTGCTGGCTGGATTCGCGCTGCACAAATTGATTTCGCGCAGTTGCTGCGTCGTAAAAGCGTTTGGCGGCGGCTTCGATGACAGCACGTTTTGGCAGCGTGAAGCTGCGAATTGAATTTTGACCAACCACCCAAAGATAACTGCGCTCTTCGCCAAGCGAGTATTCCAGCAGCAAGGATTGCGGGTTCAGAATCTGCTTTTGAAGTTCACGCAGCGTCAGCGATTGCGGTTGGGTCAATGCGGCGTATCTGGGACTACTGCTACGAATTTCTGCCTGCGCGTTTCGCACATCAGAGTTGAGTTGTTCGATCTCTTTGCCAAGCTCTGTAACTTGTTCGGCTTTGGCCTTGCTGCCCAGCAAGCGAATTTGCTCAGTAGTTTTTTCGTTGATCTGTTCCTGCAACTCCCGTTCGCGTTCGACCAGAGCTGGGTCAACGCCCTGGCGAATGTCTGCGTTGGACTCCGTCAGGAGTTCGACTAACGACCGGGCACGAGCGCGTTCGCTGACCTGCAAGGCTTCGGCAATCAGGCCGCTTCTTGGAGCGCGTTTGCCCATCCGCATCAGCACGTCAATGTACAGGTCGTAATACTGCTGGACAGATGCGCGGTACGAAGCGCGCAGTTCCGGGCTAGAAAGGTTTGCGCGCAAAAATTCGACGATCTTGATCGTTTGTTCGACCTCTTTGCGGGCTGGCTTCAGATTGTTGCGTCCGCTTTCAATTCGCGCGATGCCGAAGCGAACTTTGGCTTCGCGCATGCGGTCACCGACTTCACGACTGAGCTTGAGTGCTTGCTGATGAAAATCCAGCGCCTTGGACTTGTCTCCAAGCGCGTCATAAGTGAAGCCAATGTTGTTGAGCGTTTTGGCTTCGCTCTGGCGATCTCCCACTGTGCGAAGCAAAGGCAGCGCCTGGTTGTAAGCTTCAAGCGCTTTTTGCCGTTCATTCAGTGAATCGTAAACCAGGCCAAGATTGTTCAATGTCGCGGCTTCACCAGCCGTATCCTTCAGTTCGCGTCTGATGGGCAGCGCCTGCTCGAATGCCGTCTGCGCTTTTGGATACTCACCCGCTGACCAATACGCCAGACCCAGATAGTTGAGCGATCTGCCTTCCCAAAGACGATCTTTTGCGTTGCGAAGCACCGGAAGCGCCTGATTGTAGTAGTTGACAGCTTCCTGTGAAGCGCCAAGCATTTCATAGCTGCGGCCAAGATTGACCGTCGTGATGGCTTCACCACGCGCGTCATTGGCTGCGCGCCGCAGCCGAATGGCCTGGTTGTAAGCATCCAGCGCTTTCTGCTGATCGCCTATATCCGCATAGGCTGCACCCAGATTGGTCAGCGTATTTGCTTCACTCGCTCTGTCGTTCAAAGATCGCCACAGCTTCAGCGCTTGTTGAAAATGGCCAATCGCTTTTCGCTTTTCGCCCAAGCCCAAATGCGTCGAGCCGATGTTGTTGAGCGCCAGAGCTTCGCCGCGACGATTGTTTGACGACCGGCGCATTGCCAAAACCTGTTTGTGAATTTCCAGCGCTTTTCGTCTTTCGCCCAGGTCGGAATAAGTGATCGCAAGATTGCCGAGCGTGCTTGCCTCGCCGACAGTGTCTTTGGCTTCGCGGCGCAACACTAGCGATTGGTTGAAAAACTCAATCGCTTTCGGTTTGTCGCCCATCGCAGAATAGGTCGTGCCGATTGCATTCAAGGCAGAGGCTTCGGCAGAGCGATTGTTCAAGCTGCGATAAAGTTGCAGCGATCCTGTCAGCGAATCAATCGCTTTGGGGAATTCTCGCAAGAGGCGATATGTGTCTCCGCCGTTATACAACGCCAGAACTTCACCTTCACGGAACCCGGCGGAGCGCCACTGGCTAGCGGCTTCGGCATATTTGTCGGCAGCTTTGCGGCGGGATTCAGGTTTGTTGTCTGCGAATAGTTCTTCGGCTTGATAAAAACTCTGTTGGCCAGCAAACAGGCTGCGATCCTGATCTGTAGGAGTTCGCGGACCTTCCAGCCGCACGCTGTACCGTCCGCGCGCATTTTTATCTGTGACGGAAACTGCAATCTGATAACTGCCTTCAACCTCGGCAATCCAGCAGGCAGATTCGGTTCCAGGCGTTCCGGAAACCAAATCAACCTCGGCAAGTTGTTTGCCGTCTTTCCCTGACAGCCGGATTTTCACATCAACGCTTTGTTGCTCTGCCAGAACGCGCATGAATTGGCCGGAAGCGAGCGACACTTGATAACTTTGTGTTTCATTGCCGGAAAGATTTTTTTCGACACGCTGACCGGATGTGAGCGGAGATGCTTCCTGGCCCAACGCCACAGAGTTATAGAAAGAAACGACATGAACAAGCAGAATGAGAGAAAATGCTGATCGGGATAGATAAAGTAGCGCTAGTCGGGAGAGAGCGTTACGCATGACTAAACTCCTTTTTGAGATCGGCTTGACTGCATGGCGACAAGCGCCCAGATGATGCGCTTGGGACGGTTGGTTGGCAAGTGAGAAAACCGAAGAGGTAGAAAGAGCACCGCTCCTTCTGCCTCTTCGGTTCAACACTGGTTAGCAGGAAGGTGGAAAGATTGGGATCGTCAAGGAGACAGCATTCGTCAACGTCAATTTGTGAAGGTTATGTCCGCCATCAAACGCATTGGCGACAGCACTGGCATTGCGATTTTGATTCAGAATCGCGCCGATCAAGCCAATATCGCTTTCGCTCCAGATTTTCAGCCAACCGGTGCGTCCGGCGGAAATGAAATTTTCGAACCGTGGCGTTGTTCGTGGGAAGTTATTGGTCAGCTCACCTCTGATCTGGCATCCGCCCGTCAAGCTGAAGCTGGCAGAGTTTTCTGCATCGTCGTAAAGAATGCCGAAAAGCGTTCCAACTGTTGCCGCTCCAGTTCCTAGATTCCCGCCGATTCGGTTTACCACCAGCAAGGTAGAGTTTCCATCTGCCCTGGCAGGGATGCTGGAAGTTGCCAGCACGCGCGGCAATCGGTTGTAACCCTGGCCCGGCACGCCATTGAAGCTGATGACTGCCGTCGAAGCATTTGGATTGCAGCCAGGAACCGGGCTGCCAAATTCTGAAGCGCAACTTTCCGCTGCAAGTTCCGCTTCGCGTCGCGGAGACATCGTCATTTTGACGTAAACGCTGCCGATCAAATAGTTGAAGCTGACCGGGCATCCTGTGTTTGTTCCATCGGCTGTGCCGGGCGGACCGTCCACTGCAATGGCGATGATGTAGCCTGTAATGCCGGGGTCTACATCCGACATCAGGAAAGACGCCGTTTGGTTTGCCGTCAAACAAAGAAAGGCATCGGCCACAGAGCAAGTTGCGCCATCCACAAAGAAAAGGTGTATCGCCACTCCCAATTGCTGATTGGTGTTGGTCAGGCTGACGCGAGAATTGTTTTGCGGATCGTTGCTGGCCGCTGCTGATGTGTACAGGCTATAGAAAAGAACCGAACCGGCTTTGTCATCTGTGATTTCGGAACTTGGCGGATGGCATTGGCCTGGCCCCAGTGTGGTTTGCAAAACGGTGGTACTGACTGTCGAAGTGTTGTTGGTCAGGTTGGGGTCCGTAAATAACGCCCCCAGCGCAAATGAGACTGTCGCGGTATTGGTTGCCGTCGGCGGCTGGCACAGAAAAGGACTATGAACAGTCAGGGAAATCGTTACGGTTGTTTGCGACGGCAGCGAAATGTTCTGGCAAGTGACGACTGAACCGGATGCGCCGCAACTGCCGCTGGGTGTATTGGCGCTGACCAGGGTCCAACCTACGGGCAAGGTATCGGTGACGGAAACGATGACTGTGTTGATCTGGCTTGAGTGAGAAACGGCCAGCGTGTAGGTGATGTCGGCTCCGGCTGAAACATTTGCGGGACCCGATTTGCTGATGCTTAAATCAACTGTCAGTCCCGGATCGGCGGCAAAGGCGGTTGATCCAGCGATTGAACCGAAGGCCAGAATTACCGCCAGCGAAAATAGTACGTGAAAGAACCTGTGCGAGGTGTTCATTGAAACCCCCTTGGCATCCTGTGGTAAGGATTGATTGTTCGCTTGTGTTAACGGGGCAACGTTGCGAATCAATAGCCGCAACGCCGCACGGAGTGTACGGCGTTTCAGAAAGGCGGTCAATCAATGGTTTTGCGGCCTGTTGGCTGTCAATGGCTTTATCAGCAGGATGGCGGGAAGACCGGAACCGTTATCACAACCCGTTCGTTCAGACGCAGCACATGCAGCGTGTGTCCACCGGCAAACGCATTTGGTGAACTGGCTGTATTGTCGTTGCGGTTGATGATGGCTCCCAGAATCGCCACATTCTCTTCAGACCACAGCTTCATCCAGCCGGTGCGGCCAGCGGGAATTGCCTGTTCAAAACGCGGAGTTGTGCGTGGAAATGTATTGGAGAGTGTTGTCCGAAGCAGGCACCCTCCGACGTTGAAGCTGAAGCTGTGCGCTTTTTCCGCATCGTCATAAAGAATGCCAAAGACATTTCCCAGCGGTTTCAAACCGGTTCCCCAGTTGCCGTCAATGCGCGCCAGCATCAGCAGCGTGTCGTTGCCATCGGCCCGGCTGGCAATACTGCTGGCCGCCAGCACTCGCGGCAATTTATTGAAGCCTTGCGGTGAACCGTCAAAGGGAATTTCGGCGTAAGCCTTATTCGTATCGCATCCCGGAAGCGGGCTGCCGAATTCCGAAGCACAACTTTCGGACGCCAGATCGGCTTCGCGCATGGGCGAATTGGTCATTTTGATTTTGGCGCTGCCAATCAGATAGTTGAAACTGATCGGACATCCGGTGTTGTGGCCTCCGGCAGTTCCGGGCGGCCCGTCAACCGCCATTGCCATCATGTAGCCCACCACTCCCGGATCCATGTCAGACATCAAAAACCTGGATGTTTGCAGCGGCGTCAAGCAGACAAAGGCATCCGCCAAAGAGCACGTCGCGCCATCCACAAAAAATAAGTGAACGACGACGCCAAGCGACGGATGTGTGTTGGTCAAGCTGATCGCGGTGTTATTGCCTGGATCGCCCCCCGGGCCTCCTGTCGCTCCAGATGCGAACGCGCCGCCAAACAGAATTGCGCCAGGTTTTTGCGTGCTGGGAGGCGAGTTGGAGGGAACACAAGCACCCGGTCCCAAATTCCCAATCTGGACAATGGTCGTTACGCTTGCAGTGTTGTTGCCAGGAATAGGGTCGGGCGCTGTTCCGCTGACAGTTGCGTTGTTGGAAACAGTTGTTGGCTGGCAAGTTTCCGGCACATGCGCCTGAATCTGTATGGTTGCCGAAGCATTGGCCGCTAGCAGGCCAAGAGCACAGTTGACTGCATTCGTGCCCACGCCGGTGCAGGTTCCTTGCGAAGTCGTAATCGCTTCGACCGTGAAGGCGGCTGGCAACTGATTAGTGATCGCTGTGTTAGGGCTGGCAGCGGGGCCGTTATTCCTGACGGTTAGGGCATACGTAATACTGTGATCAGGAATTGCAGTCGGGGATGAACTGGCTGCGCTAATTGCCAGATCAGCCTGTCCACCTCCTATCACATTCAACACAAAGCTGGCGTCTGTCATTGAGCCACAGTTGTCAGTAGAACGAATTGTAATTGTATGGGAGCCAACAGGCGCAGCAACGGTCAGCGTTACTGTCCCCGTTGCTGGATTTATAGCGATGCCTCCGGTGTACGTTCCCACGCTGACCAAGGTGATGGTTAATGCGCCATTGTCAGTTGGCGTCGCTGCCGGATTGACTGTCAAGTTTCCACCAAAAGCAATCGTTTGCGGGCTGTTATAACTCAACGTTGGCGGTGTATTGGCCGTGACAGTGACCGTCAGAACGGCCTGGATTATGCCGCCGCTGCCATCATCCACTTGCAGGGCAATGAGGTTGTCCCCAAGGGGAGCGGTGCAGTTCGCCACAACATTCGCTGTAATGGTTCCGGCTGTATTGGTGATGCTGCTGACCGTGATGCCGGGGATGTTGGTTGCCGTGACAATCAGATTACCCGGCGCTGTTTCAGCGTCGCTAACAGTCGCGATAGTCGAAACCGCGCCCGCGCTGCCTTGCTGCCGGCTGACTGCCATTGTGGTTATGCTGGGCAGAGTGTTGGTCAGGCAGGCGGAAAATTCAGACGTATCATTGGTTGTCTGATCGGTGGCCGTCATCGTGTAAACGTGAAGGCCTGGTTGCGGCGTAAATGTAAAGGTGAAGGTTCCAGTGTTACCAACTGTATCGGTTGTGACAGTGCGCGAACCCAGAAACACTTGCCCCTCGCCGTTGCCCACCGGGTCGCAAGCGTTATTGGCAAAATACTCGATGCGGAAAGACGTGCTGGGAGTGCTGTTCAAGGATGCAGTGATAACGCTGCCATTGATAGAAACCGGGTCCGGGAAGTTTTGTAAATTGTTCGCTCCGCCGTCTGTGTCGTTCGGATCGTTGGGCGTAACAAAGTCGTCGCTCCAATTGATACCCATACCAGTGTTTTCAAAAATCGAGTTGCCAAGAACCGCATTTCCCACACCATTCGGAGCGAAAACGCCAAGCGCGCCATTGAATGCAATGGTGTTGCCTGCGCCCGCCCCGGTTCCTCCTAGTGTGTTGTTCGAGGAGCTCTGGAACCGCGCGCCCTGGTTGTCATTTCCCAACTGGCCGCTGCCGGAAGACGTTGTGCCAATAAAATTGCCTTGCACCGTATTGCCAGTGGCATTGTTGATAAACACACCGTTGCCGCCATTGCCTGAAATCACATTGCGCGCGGCAGCACTTGTGCCGCCGATCGTATTGCCGCTGGTCATATTCAGATTTACGCCATCGCCGCCGTTGCCAAGATCAATGGTGCCAGTCACATCGGTGCCGATAAAATTGCCCTGGACGGTGTTGTTGATTCCGGCAATGATACTGATCCCGTGTCCCAGGTTCCCCGAAATGATATTGCGAGTACCTGCGGTTGTTCCGCCGATGGTGTTATTGTTGCCCACCGCATCCACATGAATTCCGTCAATCGTATTTGGGGCGACTGCTGTTCCGGCGGCATTCACGCCGATGTAACAATCAGTCACGGTGTTTCCTTGGACTTCGCTCAGCACCATCCCATTCCCGTCAAAATTATTGATGACCAGTGAACGAATGGTGCTGCTGCCGCCAAGAACCACCAACCCGTGTCCAGGTCCGGCCGAAGCTCCATTTAATTCGATGCGAGTCGAACCGCCCGTATTTCCAAGAATCATCACGGAATCGTTCAAGGATTGCAGTGGCGCTGCCAAAGTGATTGTTGGCGTGCCCGAACCAAGCGCGAATTGAATCGTATCCAGCCCGAACATTCCCGATGCAACACACTCACCCACTGCCGCGTCCGTATTGGACGCTTCGATTGCTTCGCGCAGGTCACAGGTGCCGTTGCCATTCAGCAGGGCGACATTGGCGTTGTCTGCCGTTCCTGTGACTGTGATCGTAGCGAAAGCGCGATGCTCGCTTGAGGGCGTCGTCTTATCAAACGCTGTCCGAACCTTAGATATTGTGGCCGTAGAATAGTGCTTTGCCATTGCCCGCAAACTGGGCAGCGATATTCCCGAAATAATGGCTATAAGCAAGCAAATACAAATAAGATAAATGCGTGTGAGTTTGTATGATCGAACCATGTCTACACCTTTCCGTGATGCGGAAGAGTTTCGTTTGAAGCTGGTTGTCGTAAATCGAACGAGGATGCTTCAGCGTGTGAGGTGAAGCGAATGAAAAGCACAATTTCCACCGACGCCGGGCGAAGTGTAAGAGGATTTGGACTGAGGGTCAATTGCAGCGGCTGACTGTCACCAGGTTGAATGTTGGAGGGAAAATGATTCGCAGGCGACTGACGATTGACGTCGTTTGGCAGAACGAACCGATGACAAAGGTGCGGGCCATCAATCGTCAATCACCTGCTGTGTTCCTTAGCGGAACGTCATGCCAAAACGGAAGCCGACGTAATGAGCTTCAGGATATTGGACTGCAAACTGATCGCGAACTTCGAATCGCAATCCAACGCGCTCCTTGAACCAGTAATTTACGCCGCCGCCAAAGTGGACGCCGTTGGCTACGCCGTCGCGAAAAAAGAGCGTGTAACCGCCATTGACGAAGGGAACGACTTTGCCGGACTTACTGGCGTTGAGAAAGTGATAATTCGCGCCAGCCGAAAAAACTCCAATGGCTGAACGGAATGAGCGCGCGTAAGTCAGCCCTCCAATTTCCCCTCCTACACCAAAGCCGCCTTTAATTAACCCTTCGCCACCGCCACCGAAATGAACCGTGGCGGCTGATCCATCCGGGCTGACGATTCCTCCGGGCGCAATGAAAACATAACCATAACCGCGATGGTTGGTTCCGGATTGAGTTGATGTTGAGTTTGAGGACGCTGGAACTGAGTTGTTTTGCGCAAACAGCAACACTGGCATTCCCGCCATCAAGAGCAGAGAAAAAATAAGCTTCATAAGCACCTCCCAAAAGTTGTTGGTTTTTCTATTTCTCAACTTTGGGTTGTGCAAGCCCGATGCCAGACGCAGGAAAACCGCAAAAGGATTGAATTGCTTACAATTGCGCCTCTTGCGGTTTTGATTGAGTCAGGTTTTTCGCTCAGGTGTCGGTTAATTCCGGCGGTTTTCAGGTGTGCTGCAGTCTCACTGGATAAACTAACACGCCGTCTTTCCCGCCTTTCAGGCTGGTGTGTGTTTCGTCCTTTGTGGCAACGGGCTTGTTGGCGGAATTTTTGCTGATGAACTGTTGGATCGCAGCGATTTCTTCAGCGCTCTGAATCTCTCCGCCGTACTGCGGCGTCAGCCACTTTTTGGCGGCTTCCAGTTCGGAGATGCTTTTTTCTGACCAGATCAGCCACAAAACTTCCGTGCCCTGCTCAGCATCAATGGTCAGCCATTCATCCGGGCGGTCTGAGGGAATGAACAGCGATTTGCCCGATTTCAAAGAGGCAACATTGGGCGCGATTTGGGCCGGGTCAGGAAACAGAAAGTTATACACAGGCAAGCCGTTCTTTGGCCTCGGCCCTTCGTTGACGATGTAAAAAAATCCATTCTGCTGGCTGCTGATAATCAAACGAAGTTGATCGCCCGGCGAAAAGAAGATTTCTCCCGGAAGCGCCATTGGTTCTTTGCTGGCGCTTTTGGCTGTTCGGACCAGCAAAGAGTAATCCAGTTGCCTTGAACTGACAGGCGCTGGGTCGACGGGTGGAGTGCCTTGAGAGGTTTTCCAAAACCAGATTGCTGCAACCAGAATGATTGCCGCCAAAGCGACAGCGCCCCAAAGTTTTCCTTTGGAAGAGGGTTTCGCCGTTTGGGGAACTGAAGCCTCATGCACAACTTCCGTCCTGGCACTGTGCGTCATCACCGTCCCATAAGCAGGGCTTTCGGATGTTGCATGCGATGGCGGCGGCGAGTCCGTGGACACAGAAGGCTGAGCGCTGGTTGACAGCTTTTCGTCGCCCATCAATGCGCGCGCCAGTTCATCGCCTAAATCCTTGGCTCGCTGATGACGGTTAGCAGGATCGAAGGCCATGGATTTCAGCAGAATATCTTCAACCGCAGGCGATATGTCCGCGCGTAAAGAACGGGGCGAAGCCTGCACGCCACGTTTTTGCAATTCGTAAAGCTGCACCAGCGTTTCCGCATAAAACGGCAATCGTCCGGTCAGCATTTCATAAGCCATTGCGCCGAGCGCCCAAATGTCGCTGGAAGCGTCCGGCTGGCCGCGCAATTGTTCCGGAGCCATGTATGGCAATGCGCCTGCAACTTTTGTCTTTTCGGCGCTGGTGGCGACCTGCGAGTCTTTGACCGAAGCAATGCCAAAATCAATCAGCTTGATCATTTCCTCTTGTTCGCCAACAAGCTGAACCATGATGTTTTCCGGCTTCAAGTCGCGGTGAACAATTCCTTTGTCGTGCGCGGCATTCAGCGCCTGTCCAATCTGCCGAACGATGCGGGCAACCTGGGCGAATTCCATCTGGCCGTTGACCAGTTTTCGCAACGGGCCGCCTTCGACATACTGCATGACAAAAAACTCTTTGCCGTCTGGCATGGTGCCAGCATCCAGCACGCCGACAATACCCGGATGATCCAGTCGCACCAGCGCTTCAATTTCCTGTTCAAACTTTTTCTTAAACCAGGGATTGTGCAACGCGTTGCTGGAATCTTCGAGCAGCACTTTGACGACTACGCGGCGATTCATCAGTTGCGTGTCGCGCGCCAGATACACAACGCCGATGCCGCCTCGCCCAAGCTCGCCTTCGACCAAATAGCGATCTTTCAGCAACACGCCGTCATAACCAGTCTGTTTTAGCGAAGGCGCTACGGGAATCGGAGCAGTCCCAAACGGAGTGACAACTTGTGTCTTGCGGCCTCCATCCTGGCCGGAAATTTTCTTTGTTTCCATATCGTTTCCTGCGCGGTCGGTAGATTCGCGCTGTGAGTTAAGAATTTAGGACGGCGGGATATTAACATTGTGCGCCCTTGCTCGCCTAGACGACGCGGAACAGTTGGACTGCTTGCTGAATTTAGGAGGCGCGTTTAGCATACGCGTGCAATCACTTCACACCGATTCTAAATTCAAAAACAAAAACTTGGTCGCTACCGCATTCGATGCCGAACCGAGTCAAGCAGGATGGAGGCAATGATCTCTAAAAAGTTTCTGGCTTTTACAAGCCGTACCCTACTTATTCTTTTGCTCTTGTTGGGAAGCCTTTTCATTGGCTGTGGACACAAAACAGCTGATCCTGTGGGCA
>CAYLJQ010000146.1:0-12014 GCA_964383955.1 uncultured Heliomicrobium sp.
AATCAGAGTTTGGCAAAAACAAATTGACGTTGTTCAGCGCATTGAACGCTTCGAAACGGAACTGAATCTGTTTTTCGCCGATGACGGTAAAACTGCGCGCGACGGACAAATCGAAGGTCACGAAACGCGGCCCGCGAAATGTGTTGCGTCCCAGCGTTCCGTTTTGCCCAAGCGCCGGAGCAGTGAACTGGCTGGCGTCAAACAGCCCTTTCAGAAAATCGCTCTGGCTGAACGAAGTCGGCACTGTTCCGGCAGCCGGAGCATTCGGACGGTCGTAAAAACCTCCGCCAACTGCGCCGCCTCCGCCGTCCAGGTTGTAATCGCCGCCGGTATTTCTGCCGTTGGCGACGTTGGAAGGCGCGCCGTTCCAAACGGAAAACGGCCTGCCGGATTGCGCTGAAACGATGCCGGAAAGCTGCCAATCGCGGCTGAGCGTTTCCATGAACTTGTTTGTTCCGCGATAAAGCATGGGCGTCCAACTGACGACGCCGGAAAACCGATGCGGAATGTCGAACAGCGACCGCGCGCGCTCACAGCGCAAACACGCGGCATCTTGCGCGCCTTTGCCGGGTTCGGCGTTGTCCGTGAACTGGCCGGTGGAAGTGTCAGAAGCCGTATCCAGCCATTTCGACCAGCGGTAATTTGATTGCAGCGAAAAGCCGCCGAGTTTTGCGTTGCTGAACGTGCGGCGAATTTCCGCGGTTGCCGCGTGATAGCTGGATGTGACGCCATTCGTCACAAACAGCAGTACGCCGAAATTCGGGTTGAAACGATCTTCTCTGCCGTCCAGCAAATCGCCTGCAAAGCGATTCACGTCGTCAATGCGTTCAAGGTTGATGCCGTTTGTGCCGACGTAGCCGACTTCGGCAATCCAGCCGCCTTTGAATTCGTGCTGCACGTTCAAAAACCAGTTTTCGCTGTACTGCGTTTTGATCGTCGGGTTGACGACAAAGCCTGTCAATCGGATGGCGGCTTCGCCCGGTGGCGTGTTCAAGCCGCCTTTGGCGTTCAGTCCGCGCGCGAAGTCGGAGTTAAACGGAACCGGAATGTCGTACAAAATGCGCGTGCCGATGCGGTTGGCAGGTTGAACAACGCCTTGAATCGCGTCGGGTGATAAGGCGCGCGCGCCTGCGATGGATTGTCCGTGATGCGGTTGAAACGCCAAACTGAATCCGGCGCGAATTGCCGTTTTGCGGTCGCCGAAAGGATCAAACGCCAGCCCGATGCGCGGCGCAAGGTTCCGTTTTTGCGGCGTGTACAAACGATCAACGCGACCGATGGCGGCATTGGCCAAGCGTTCGTTGAAGTTGCTGCCTTCGCCCAGAATGATCGAAGACAAACGGTCTTCGCGCTCCGTCACGTCGCCGAAGTAATCCCACCGCAATCCCAAATTTACGTTCAGCCGGTCGTTGATTTTCCAGTCGTTCTGGAAAAACGCACCGGCTTCGTATTGCGTGAAGTAGCGCGCGAAGGCGGATGGTTTGCCTGTCGCCGGGTCAACCGTCAGCGTTTGGCGGAACGGACGATCAGCAACAAAATCCGCAATGCTGCGGAACGAGAATGCGCCGGAAGTCGGCGGTCCAATCGAAAGTCCTTTGAAAGCGCGACGCAGCTCAAAGCCAAACCGCCAGGTTTGTTTGCCGCGATCTATCGTCATTGTGTCGCGGATTTCGTACGTTCTGAGTTTCGTGCCCGATTTGAAGATGTCGCCAAAGGGCATTTCGACGCCTGTGATGGTGATGTCCGGCACGATGGCATCGTCGGCTCCGCGCGTCGTGTCCACATTCTGGAAAGAAAAGCGCACATCGTTCACCGCGCGTTTGAAAACGTGGGTGTAGCCCAGATTCAGGTTGGCGAAAAAGCCGTCGAACGGCCCACGGCTGCCGCGCAAGGCTTTGCCCAAGGTCGCACGCGCGGAATTGGTGCCGCCATTGTCGCGCTGATTTTCCGAAATCCAGCGCGCGTTGAACTTGTCCATGCCTTTGTTGAAGGAATGATCCACGCGCGCCAGATACTGATCGAAGCGAACGTAATCACGAAGCGTCGCGGTCGCCAAACCGATTGCCGGAATGAACCCTTGCGGCGTGTTCAAACAATTGCGCTGTTCGGCTGTGGTTGCGCAGCCCGTCGGCGCAGGCGTAGGGGCAGGGAATTGTTTGAGCAGTTTTGCCGCAACGCTATTTGGCGAAGTCGTCAACACGTAATTCCGTAGTTGCGGCGTTTCGACCAGAAATGACAGCGGACGCCCGATGGCGTTTCGCGTGCCTTCGTACGATCCGAAAAAGAAGGTGCGGTTTTTCAGGATCGGCCCGCCGATGTTGCCGCCGAACTGATTGAACACCTGCGGCAACGAAGCCGCGGAAAAGAAATTTCGCGCGTTCAATCCGCCGTTGCGGTGGTATTCCCAGATTCTGCCGTGCAAATCGTTCGTGCCGGATTTCGTTCGCAGGTTGACCACAGCACCGTTGCCACGACCGTATTCGCTGGAAAAATTGCTGGTCTGAACTTGGGCTTCTTCCAGCGATTCCAGCGCCGGAACCAGCGTCGGTTCGCCTGTGTTGTTTGGGTTTGTATTGATCGCGCCGTCCAGCACGTAATTGTTGCCGCGATACCGGTTGCCGTTGACGGTGACGACCGGCGAATTGGTCAGCTTGGTCGAATTTGCGGAGCCGGCAATTGCAGTCGCTCCGGCGCTGAGTTTCGGCAGCAGAAACACGTCGCGTTGCGGCAGCGGCAAGGAATTGATTTCGCGCCCGGCGAAATTGTCTGCCAGCCGCGCTTCGGTGGAAACGGCGGCTTGCGCAGTGTCGGCGCTGACGCTGACCGATTCGGTCACGTCGCCGACTTCCAGTTTGATGTTCAGTTCTGTGGTTTGGCCTACGCTTAATTTTAGTGCGCGCTGCTCGAAGGTTTTGAATCCGGCGACGCGGACAAAAATCGTGTAATTGCCGGGTGACAAACTGGCCAGCAAATACGTTCCGTTGTCGTCCGTGATCGCTGATCGGATTTGTCCGGTTTGATCATTGCGCGCGACCACGGGGGAAGCGACAACCACGTTGCCTTGGGTGTCAGTGACGCGGCCTTTCAATGCGGCTTCAGTAAATTGACTATAGGCATTGGAAACGCAAAAGAAACAAAGTGAGAGGGTAAGTAGAAACTGGGGGAGCCGGGCGGAGAACAGCTTCATGGAAACCTCCTGTTAATCGCTCGGCGATTGAAACAGGACTTATTCCTTCAATCGGTCGCCGAGCAAGTAGATTGACGTTTTCGGATGATAAATTTTCCAATCGAACCAATAATCTTTCAGTATGGGAACCGGCTTTAGCTGTTTGCCAGCGAGTTGTCCGCTTTGGCAACGGCCAGTGAAATCCCAAATGCTGCCGGTTTCGGCGTCAATAAGCTGGCGTTTGTTTGCATCAGTAACGACAAAAAATTCCAGGGTGCGGTCATCCGGCTGTGGCAATCGGCGCTCGAACGCCCTGGCGGATTTCTGATCTTCGCCAATCAAAACGAACAGCGGCAAACCGCCGACTTCATCCAAAATCAATTGCTGTTTTTGCAGCGCTTCAACCGGATAGGCTTTTGATGATCCGTGAATGTCAACACCAACTACCAGCGTTCGTGGTTTCAATGCGTCCGCCGGGTCAACCGGTGTGACAACGCGAAACTTTTCGTATTGCGCTTCCCAATCTTCGGCTTCGTATTGCGCGGCAACTTTTTCATCCGGGCGCAACACGCGGCCTTCAGGATGTTCCTGCCGCCAGGTGGCAAACGTCAGTTCGTCGCAAAACACCGCGTTGAGCCGTTTGCCCTGCATTGGACCGTGAATCGCTTCGCCCGTAACTTGCTGCCACCAAGTGCCGGTTTCTTCATCGCGCATGATGAAGTTCTGGTTGTTGATGCCAGAAAGGTGAAATTTCAGTGCCTGATTGTCTACCTTTGATTCCCACACCAGACCGGTGTGACAGAGCGTTCAATAGGTTGCCACAATCGGCACACCTCCCACCGTATCGTGAACCACGTGGTGATACGCCATCTGGCGAACGGGATAGGCAACCGCTTCGCCGTTGATGGTCACCGCCAGCACCATGTCTTTGTCGCCGACGAAATTCGTTTCACTGGCTTTGGCAAATGCCGTCTGCTTCAGCGGGTTGAACATCCACTCAAAATGATTCTGGTGTGCGAACCACGCCGCGACCAGTGCTGGAATCATCAACACAACCAGCAAACCGCGCTGCCACCAGGATCGTTTGCTTCGCCACAACAACACCGCCAAACCCAGGGAAACCAGTGCCGCCAGAACCGTCACAATCGGCGACCAGCGTTTCAGCAGATAGGAAATTTCCACCGCGCGCGGCGTTTGTGGCTTGAACGGCATGATCAACATTGTCGGGATCAACACCGTGGCAAACGATGCTGCGACTACAATCAGCAAAATCAACCAAACCAGCTTGCGGTTGAGTGCAATTTTCGATTGAGAAAAAACTGTGGCGTTTTCCATCGGAAGTTCTTACCTATTTTTTGAGATAGAGTTCGAGTGTGGAGACAAATCTTCGGAAATGCGGCAGATGCTTTCGAAGCGTTTCAGTGTTCAAATGCGCGAGCACTTTGAAAGATCGTTTTCCTTTCGCGTAGCTTCTATCTTTACCGCAATCGCGTGTGGCCCACACCAACTTGTCCTGAACTTCATCCCTGGCTCTGGCTTCCAAGTTCTGCACCGGCAAAAGCGCGTTGATTTGAAGATGCTGCCCAAAGAAAGCGTTCAGAGCCGGTTGATCGGCCATAATCCATGTTTCCATACAGGTTGCCATCAACTGTGCTTGATCGTTGACGACACCGGAAGGCTTATCCCAATTGTCGCGCGTTTTCAGATGGTTCCAAGCCTCAGCGGAGTCTGGATTTTCGTCAGTAGTTTTGATTGCGTCTTCGCTGTCAACCAGCAGTAATGGGTATTCACCGGACGCAGTTGAAACAGCAATTTTGAACTTTTTGAACGTCTGATCTCGGCTTCCGCAAGCGACAATTGCCGGATTACGAGCCACGTTCATTTTTTCAATCAACTTGCGAAAACCTTCGCGGCAACGGGCGTGTAGTTCTTTGCTATCGCCACCACCTTCGACATAAATCGTCACCTTCACCATCGAGTCCCTCCCAGTTCACCCCGTGTCCAGAGTTCGCCCAGCCGGTAATCTTCCAACCAAGCAGTAAGTTTTTGGCTATCCAGCCTCCGCATCTCAGTCTGTCCTTGATGTTTTTCGCAGACCAAAATTGATTCAGGCCGTTCGGTCATCGCATCAACCAGAATATCGGAATGGGTGGTGACGATCAGTTGTGTTCGTTCGGAAGCCGCAATCAATAAATCTGCCACTTTGGGAATAATATCCGGGTGAAGGCCAAGCTCTGGCTCTTCAATGCAGATCAGCGGTGGAGGCGTCGGATCGCACAAAATTGCCAGCAGGCATAGGTAACGTAACGTGCCGTCGGACAATCGAGTCGCTGGAATCGTAAAGTCACCTTCGGTAAAGAAAACCTGAACAGTTCCACCTTCGACGCTAACGTCAAAATCGCTGAGACCTTCGTAAAGGTCCGCCAGCGCGGTCAAAATCGCTTTCTTCGCTTTTGGAGCGCGGCGCAATCGGTTGAGGAATAATCCAAGATTGGAGAAGTCTTCTTCCAGCCGATCATTCGGCATATCGGCTTTTTGTGGCGTTCGGAAAACTGAACTGCGTCCAAATGTCCATTCGCGATACACGCGAACCTTTTCATAAACACTGGCTAAAAAGGATAGCTCTGGATAGGTTTCCGGGTCGCGGCGCTGTGCAAGGATGGATTTATCAGGCTCAATTGACGCCCTTATGACGCGCCTGTTTGGACGATCAGCGTTGAGTAAAACAGGCTGTCCGTTAATGAAGCCAAAGTAGTGTTTAGAATCAGAGTCAAATGAGATGAACTCATCTTTGATACTTTCATTTGTCAAATGAAAGTATTGGTTTTCAGCTTGGAAAGAAATTACGTGCTGCAAGTGAGGGCTACCAGCAGGATGATTACATAAAATGCTTATGCTTGCCTCAGCTTTAGGATTACCTTTCCATATCCATTCAATTACACCACCACTATTGCTTATTGCAGTCCTCAAATCAGTAGGGGTGGAGCGCAAGAGTGTAATGGCTTCAATCAAGTTGGATTTGCCGGAACCGTTTGGCCCAATCAAGACATTTAAATTGCCGAGCGGAATCGGTGAGGATTCCGGTCCGTAAGACAGCACATTGCGAAGCGTGATTTCACGCAGCAAAGAATTGTCTTGATTGGGTTGCTGTGTCATAGCTTTTCTCCAACAGAAATAGATCGAATTTACTGTGTTGAAACTATAACAGGCGGTTTGCGTGGCAATGCGGCGACGACCTGTTTGGTTCGTGATTTGTTTGCGGCGACATACGCAGACGGCTTCGATTTACCCAGTGGAATCGAAACGTGTTCGTGAATCTGTTGCCGTTCGTTGTTGTCTTCCGGGTGAAGCTGGCGGTACGGGCCAGTAATCGCCTGCGATGATTCGTCGGCTTTGAAGCGCAAATACAGTTTTCGTTCGCGGTCGGCTTGCTCCGTATTGCCCAAACCCTGATAACTGAGCATCAGGTTGTAATGCGCCTGCAAGTCTTCAGGATCAACCAGCAAAACGCGCTGCAAGGTATTGACGGCTTCCTGATATTTGCGCTGCAAGAACATCACGCGGCCCATCGTGTTCAGCACCACGCGGTCGCGTGGATACTGCGCCGAAGCGGTTTGCAGATGCTGCAAGGCTTCGTCGTATTTGCCGTCGGCTTTCAGCGTCAACGCGTAAAAGTAATGCGACTTGGCCAAGTTGGGATTGACCTGCAAGGCCTTGGTCAGCATTTCCGCCGCCGCTGGCATATTGCCTTCGTTGATGCGCGCGCGCGCGACGTTCACCCAACCGTCTGCGTATTCGGGCTCCATCTGCGTGACTTTCAGGAAGGCGGCTTCAGCGCCTTTGATGTCGCCTTGCAACAGCAATCCTATGCCGTAATCGTTCCAGCGTTCGCGGACTTCCTTGGTCATCACGGACTTCATTTCCGGCAGCTTGTCGGCTTTGTTCAGCACGCGCATCGTGACGGTGTCTTCGGCCATGGTGATGATGGGCAAGTCCGGAATGTCTTTGACCTTGCCCGAAACGCCTGACGTGTCGCCTGTGAACACCCACTGGCCGTCGTCGTGATTTTTCGTGACTGAATAATCCTTCTGGTTCGGATCGCGGACGCCAGCAAAAGACCATTGGGTATTCCACCAGGCGAATTTCCGGTAATTGACTTTGGCTTTGATGGTGATCTGGTCGCCGCAATCCGCCGGAACGTTCAGCCTGTAATGAATTGTGTCCGCTGCGCCGGGAGGAACCAGCCGGACATACGCCACGGTTCGCGCAGCCCAGGCGTTTCGTTTGTTAATCGGGTTGCCGCGTTCGTCCAGCATCAAGCTGCGATACCTGTGCGCTCCGGCTTCGACGGGACCTTTGCGGCCACTGGCGTCGTCTTCGGTGCTTCCGCTCCAGAAAATTGTCTTGCCGTTGTTGTCCACGGCTTGCAGTTCAACCCAGACATCGAAACCGTCAACCGTTCCGCCGGGGAAAAAGTGGCCGACTTTGCGCGTGCGAAGCACAACTTCCAGCCGCATTTCGTCGCCTCGGCGCACAGACAGATTTTCGACTTTGTTCAGCGGAGCAATAACTTCCGCCGGTTCCGAAATGAACACTTTCGACGCGCCAAAATCCATTCCTTCTTCGCCCACGGCAAAGGTCGAAGCCAATCGCGGCGCTTCTTCACCTGCGCGGTTTTTGGATTCTTTCACTTCGCGGGCTTTGCCGGGCGACATGCCGAAAATATCCACGGTGACCTGTTTGTCTTTCAGGAAGTTTTCGACCGTCTTCATTTGCGCTTCGTCCTTGTTGACGAATGGCAGCGCAGTGTTTGCGCCTGGGAAGCGGTGCGATTTGACCATTCCGTTTTTGGCTGCGGGGTCTTTGGCGGGAACCAGCGGCATGTGGCAATCAGCGCATTTTTGCGATTTAGGCGGGTAGTAAAACGCCCGCGCGCCTTGTCCCGAAACTCCAGAAGCCTGCCAATTGTCGTAATCGTTAAAGCCACGGAACCAACGGTAATTGTTGACCGGGACGTCCAAATGGACCTTGTGGCACGAAGCGCAATATTCCGGCGTGTTTTCGCGCATGAACGGTTTGATAAACGTCTTGCCGTGCATTTCCGGTTTGGCGTACGTCAGCACGTCGTGACTCCATTCGATGAACTTGTTTTTGCTGGTGGCCATGTCGTGCAGCGCCGGGTATTCAATCTCGAAATCGGCTTGGCCCATCGAACTGCGAACGTGCGTGATCGAATGGCAGGACGTGCAGCTCAGGCCGTTTTGCGCTTCGGGCGTGTTGATCTGTTCTTTGATTGGCGTGTCGAAGCGGCCGTTGAATAACACCGCGTGATCGTGACAACCGGCGCACCATTTGGAGCTTTGGGTGCCGATTGTGTCCTGCATGTATTCGATGGATTTGCGATACCACTGGTTATTGAACGAAGCGAAATGGTGCGCGGAGGAATTCCACTGGTCGTAAATTTCCTTGTGGCAACGGGCGCAGGTTTCAGAAGTCATGAAAAAATTCGACGGAATTTTGCCGCCCGTATTGGTCGTCGCCGAAGAAGGGAAAAACGGCCCGGTTGGTCCCTGGCCTTCGCCGTCCATGGAAGTCGGAGGATTCGTCGGATTGACGATGTAATCGCGGCTGGCGCGCGTGTATTTCTGAACTTGCCACGACGCCAAAGGGAACAGCAGCGCCAACGCCAGCACAAAACCAAATGCGCGGGCAAACGTTTGCTGGGTTCGCTGGCGAATAACGGCAAGCGCAAACAGCAGCACGCCAAAAATGCCTACGATAACGTGCCAGGTTGCAGCCCATTTCGCGGGTTTGCCAAAGCCAAAATACGGGCGCGTCGCGCCAAAAATCAGGATGAAGGTGCCCAAGCCTGCGCTGGCCAGCAGCAACAGCGAACCGATGCGGCTGCCACCGGTCATTTGGCTCCAGTTTTTGGACAGATAGCGGACGAAAAACAGCGTCAGCAACAAACCGAGTCCAAAGTGCAAACCCAGATTCAGAATGTAAAAGACAGTCGGATAATCGAACGCCGCCAGATAAGAGCTATTGGCCAGAAGCAGCAAAAAGCCTATGGCCAAAAACTTCAGCAGTCGGGAACCTGAAGCTTGAACAAGCTGCATATACATCTCTCCTGAATTTTTATGACCTGAAAATTTAATGTGGTGAAAAGGTCGTTTTTGGTGGGCAGCACCTTACTCCACAATGCCAAATGCCGCAAGAATGCGAAAACAATTCAAGGCTGTACAATCGCGGCGGCGGCAGTGTAAAAACAATCGTAACGCAGGGTTTCCAATCTGCGTTGGCTTTGGCCCGAAAGCCGCTTGTTGACCCGCAACAATTAAATTCGCGAGTCCGACGCAGGTTGGAACCCCTGCGCTACTTTTCATAGGAGTTTTTGTTTTCATGCAAACCATCATTGTGACCGGCGGCGCGGGCTTTATTGGCGCGAACTTCGTCCGGTACGCACTGGCCAAAACCGATGCCCGGCTGGTCATCGTTGATAAACTGACGTACGCCGGAAATCTGGCCAGCCTGGAAAACGAGTTGAAAGACTCTCGTGTGCAATTTGTTGAAGGCGATATTGCCAATCCAGATGTCATGCAGTCGGTTTTTCTGGAGCATCAGCCGACGGCGCTCGTCAACTTCGCGGCGGAAAGCCACGTAGACCGTTCGATTGACGACCCGTCGCCGTTCATCGAAACCAACATCACTGGCACGTTCGTCCTGCTGGAAACTGCCCGCAAGCACATTGCTAAATTAACCGAAGCGGAACAACGCTCGTTTCGCTTCCTGCACGTTTCGACTGATGAAGTGTACGGAAGCTTGGGCGAAACAGGTTTGTTTTCAGAAACGACGCCGTACGCGCCGAACTCGCCTTACGCGGCGTCCAAAGCCTCGGCGGATCATCTGGTCAGGGCCTGGAACGAAACCTTTGGTTTGCCGACTGTCGTCACCAACTGCTCCAACAATTACGGCCCGCTGCAATTTCCCGAAAAGCTGATTCCGTTGATGGTTCTGAACGCGATGGACGGCAAACCGCTGCCGATTTACGGTGACGGAGGCAATGTCCGCGACTGGCTGTATGTCGAAGACCACTGCGCCGGAATCCTAATGGCGTTGCAGCACGGCCAGCCCGGCGGCAAATACAACATCGGCGGCGGCAACGAACGCACAAACCTGCAAATCGTGGATCGCATCTGCGAGGAAGTCGAACGAATCTTACCGGCGGCTGAAAATCCGGCGTTGAAAGCTCAAGGCAAAACCACTTATCAGGAATTGAAGAGGTTCGTCGCCGACCGTCCCGGTCACGATAAACGCTACGCGATTGATGCCAGCAAGATTCGCGCGGAACTGGGCTGGCAACCGGCTTATGATTTTGAAGCGGGCTTGGCAAAGACAATTCTCTGGTACTTCGAAAATCGCCACTGGTGCGAGACTGTTGTCGCCGGGAAATACGAGCGCGAGCGGTTAGGAAGAGGAGCGTAATGAAAGGCATCATCCTCGCCGGAGGTTCCGGCACGCGGCTTTATCCGATCACAAAATCGGTCAGCAAACAGTTGTTGCCGATTTATGACAAGCCGATGATTTATTACCCGCTCTCGACGCTGATGCTGGCGGGGATTCGGGAAATTCTGGTCATCACCACGCTGCAGGATCAGGAACAGTTTCAGCGGCTGCTCGGCGATGGATCGCAGTATGGCTTGCGGCTGAGTTACGCTGCTCAGCCGAGTCCTGATGGGTTGGCCCAAGCGTTCATCATCGGGCGTGAATTCGTCGGCAAAGACAACGTCGCGCTGGTGTTGGGTGACAACATCTTTTACGGGCACGGATTGCCGGAAGATTTGCGCCGGGCTTCACAGCGAGTGGAAGGCGCGACGGTATTTGCCTATCAAGTCCGCGATCCGGAACGGTACGGCGTGGTCGAATTCGACGCCGAAGGCACGGCCATCAGTCTGGAAGAAAAACCCAAAGCTCCGCGTTCGCATTGGGCTGTCACGGGATTGTATTTCTATGACAACCGCGTGCTGGATGTCGCCGCCAACCTGAAACCTTCGCCGCGCGGCGAACTGGAAATCACGGACGTCAACCGAGCTTACCTGGAATGGAATGCGCTGCATGTGGAAAAGCTGGGGCGCGGCATCGCCTGGCTGGACACAGGCACGCACGAATCTCTGCATCAGGCTTCGGGATTTATTCAGGTGTTGCAGGAACGGCAAGGCTTGATGGTTTCCTGTCTGGAAGAAATCGCCTTCAATTTAGGCTGGATGTCGGCGGAAGAAGTCCGGCGCATTGCCGAACCAATGAAGAAAAATGAGTACGGCCAGTATTTGCTGAGAATGATCGAATAGTCTGGGTACGCGCAGCTTCCAGCGCGCATCTTGGCAAGGCATGTCTTCATAATAAAAGGGCGAATTGCCAAGACCGCAAGCCAGAGGCATTGCGTACCCAAAGAAAGCACCATGAAAATCACTCGCACAGAAATCCCGGAAGTCGTCCTTGTCGAACCGCAGGTTTACCGCGATGAGCGCGGTTTTTTTCTGGAAAGTTACAACCGGCAAAAATATCGCGAAGCAGGAATCGAATTGGAGTTCGTTCAAGACAATCACTCGCGTTCGCAGCGCGGAACCATTCGCGGACTTCATGCGCAAATCAATCGTCCCCAAGGCAAACTGATCCGCGTTATCGAAGGCGAAATCTTTGATGTCGCTGTGGATGTGCGGCGCGGTTCGCCAACCTTCAAACAGTGGGTTGGAGCCTGGCTGACGGCGGACAATTTCCGGCAAATTTATGTTCCTCCGGGGTTTGTTCATGGGTTCTGCGTGACCAGCGAAACTGCCCAGGTCGAATA
>CAYLJQ010000147.1:0-11948 GCA_964383955.1 uncultured Heliomicrobium sp.
GCGTGGCAACCAACCGGCTAAAATGTGGGTAAAGGCAAGGTTCGTAACCTGTCCCTTAGGAAATTTGTGCTGCTGAAGCAGTGAAACAGGTTACGAACCTGTTCCACCAAGCCACAAGCAATTCTCTTGCCTTAATCTCATTGATTGCTAGGAAGCAGGTATCTACAAGCGCTGAATTACGGGAACGGCGCTCTCTACCGGTCGCGGTATTACTGGCCCGCAAATCAATCCACAAATTCGACTTTGACCTGATTCGGAATCACGCCTTTGCGGAAGCCTTCATCCAGCAACAACCGCACACCTTCGCGGTCGCGGTCGGTGTAACCCAGCGTCGAACTGTTGACCCACATCGCCACAAACCGGTCCGCAGTTTCCGTCGGCATGTCGCGGGCAAACTGCATTGCATACGCCAGCGCGGCTTCGCGGTTGTCCATCGAAAACTGGATCGAACGATGCAGCCAGTACGAAACCTGTTTCTGTAGTTCCGGCCCAAGATCACGTTTGATGGCGTTACCACCCATCGGCAAAGGCAAGCCGGTCTCCTTCTTCCACCACTCGCCCAGGTCAACAATCTTATCCAGGCCTTGTTCGTGAAAGGTCAGTTGGCCTTCGTGAATTAGCAATCCAGCGTCGTATTTTCCCTCCGCTACCAGATCAATGATTTCGTCGAATGGTTCAACGCCGTATTCAAATTCCGGCGTGTGCAGTTTTAACGCCAGAAACGCGCTGGTCAGTTTGCCGGGAATGGCGATGCGCATATTTTTCAATTCACTGGCCGGAGCCGGTTCGCGCGCGACGACGATCGGGCCGTAGCCATCGCCGATGCTGGCTCCGTGCGGCAGCAGAGCGTAGTTGTCCGAAATGTAGGCGTAAGCGTGAAACGACACTGCCGTCACATCGTATTCCTGCGTCGTCATCGCAATTTGGTTCAGCGATTGAATGTCTTTCAGGACATGCGAGAACTGCAATTCGCCCGTGTCCAACTTGTCGGTGGCCAGGCCATAAAACATAAACGCGTCATCCGAATCCGGACTATGTGCAACTTTGATTTCTCGTTTCATATCAGTGCTGATGAAGTTCCTATTCCAGAATTTTGGTGAGTGGCGTAGCGACTTGAGGCAGTTCCACTGTGACAATCTGCCAGACAATATCGAAATTGACGCCGAAGTAATGGTGAATCAGTTTATCTCGCACACCCGCCAGACTCTTCCAGGGAATTTCAGAGTGCTGGTTGCGTAAATCTTCAGAAAGATTTTTGGTGGCTTCACCGATGATTTCAAGATTGCGAACTACTGCATCCTGCGTCTTGGTATCGGCTAAAAAATCTTCGTAACTAATCTGCGCCGTATAAGCTGCGATTCGGCGACTCGCTTCCTGAATGTCTTGAACAAAGTCGCGGTCGCTTCTTTCAGACATAAACGATGCTCTCCGCGATATTTTGGGCGACCTGGCCGAACCTGATTGCCTGCAACCCGGCTGGCGTTAAAACATCAACCTTGCGATCAAAAAGGTTTTCTAAATATTCGGTTAGTTCAATGAACTTGAAGCCAATCGGGCGTTCAAATTCGACGACTACGTCCACATCGCTTTGTTCGTTAGGAATTCCTTTAGCGTATGAGCCGAACAAGCCAATCCTTTTGACGCCATATTCAGCGACAAGGTGCGGATAATGTTCTCGCAACAATTGAATGACTTGTTCCTTGGTGAGCATTTTCGTTGGTTACGCTGCGGCAAATGCGCGCAGCGGATGATAAAGCGTGTCGCGTTCGACGGCTTCGAATCCAGCCTCATTGATCAGCCGGATGATTTCGTCTGAAGTCGCTTCGTTTTCGTTTTTGGCTTCGACCAGATACGACTCCATCAGTTCGCCGCCTTTTGAAATGGTTCCGTCGAAATCGTTCGCGCCGAAATGCAGCGCGGTCTGCGCCAGTTTCTTGCCCAGCATCACCCAGTACGCTTTGATGTGGTCAATGTTGTCCAGCATCAAGCGCGACACGGCGATGACCTTCAGGCTGTCAATTCCCGATGGCCCAGGCAAGTGCGAAAGCTGCGTTCCCGCCGGGTAAAACGCCAACGGAATGAAGCATTGGAAACCGCCGGATTTATCCTGCTGCTGGCGCAACTGAACAAAATGGTCAACGCGGTCTTCGGTGGTTTCGACGTGGCCGTACAGAATCGTCGCGTTGGTTTTCAGACCCGCTTTGTGAACTTTGCCCGCCATGTTCAACCAACGCTGGCCGTCAGTTTTGTGCGTGCAAACCTTTTCGCGCGTTCCTTCGGCAAAGACTTCCGCGCCGCCGCCGGGGCAGGAATCCATTCCGGCGCGGTGCAGTTTTTCAATCACTTCTTCGTCCGTCATCTTGTAAAACTTGGCGAAAAAGTCTAACTCGACCATTGTGAAGGCTTTCAGGTGAAGCTTGGGAAATTCGCGCTTCAGGTTTGTCAGCAAGTCGGTGTAATAGGAAAACGGCAATCGCGTATTCAGCCCGCCAACAATGTGCAACTCAGTCGCGCCTTGTTCGGTTGCTTCGCGGGCAACTTTCAAGCTTTCGTCCAGGCTGTGCGTGTATCCGCCTTCCTGGTTGTGTTTGACGAAAAAGCCGCAAAATTTGCAGTCGGCGTAACAGTAATTTGTCGGGTTCAGATGGCGGTTGACGTTGAAATACGTTTTTAAGCCGTGTTTGCGGCGGCGAACGATGTCGGCCAAACGGCCTACGCCGTGCAGGTCGTTGCTTTGGAAAAGCGCCATTCCGTCGTCAAAGCTCAGCCGTTCTTCGGCCAGCACTTTTTCGGCAATCGGTTCAAGCTTGGGATCAAGCAAAAAATTGTTCAGCATAATTGCTCCTTGCCACTTCTACTTTTTCAATTTCAATTTCTGTTCGATCAATTCTTCAAATTCGGATTTGATCACTTCGCCCGGAGCGATGCGGACGTGTTTGGCGATAATGTCGCCTTTCTTTTGTATGTCTTCCGCCGCAATCAGAATATTCAGCGGAGTGCCCCAGTGGCGATTGTCTTCCAGCAGGTTGCGATACGCGTAATGCGTCGTGCCGGTGCGATCTTTCATCTTGCCATCGCCTTCAATGCAGATTGGATATTCAGGCTGGTGGCGTTCGATGAAGCCGCGTAATTCAGTTTCGTTCGAGTATTCGCAAACGCCGATGACCATCAAGCCTCTGTCTTTATACTTTTCGTAAAGCTCTTTCATCGTCTTTACGTCGAAGTTGGAGTTGTGGCACCAGGCGGCGAAATAATGAACCAGCACCAGTTTTTTGCCTTTGACGGCTTCGCGCAGGTTGATTGTTTTGCCGTCCAGCATGGCGAAGTTGAAATCTTTGATTTCCATGTCAACGGCGCGCAACGGCACGTAGTAATGGCCTTTGTCGTCCTGAGCAAATGATCTCGTGCTTATCACAACAACAACTACAAAAAGCAGGCAGAATGTTTTCAAAGCGCTTTTCATCTCGCGTACCTAAAACCCGGTCGCTACCGCTCCCGGTACTGAATCGTTATTTCATCAGAAAAACGTCAGCCGCAATCGTCACAAACAAAATCACGCTGACCCAGGCGTTGGTGTTGAAGAAGGCGACGTTCAGTCGCGACAGGTCATCGGCGCGCACCAGCCTGTGCTGGTACACCAACAACGCAGCCGTCGCGATGATGCCCACGAGGCCAATCCAGTGCAAGCCGGTCAAAAAGTACACGCAAACCAACGCCACCAGCATTGCCGCGTGCAGCGCGCGCGAAATCCATAGCGCCGCCGCAATGCCGAATCGTTGGGGAATGGAGTTTAATCCGGCTTCGGCGTCAAAGTCTCGATCCTGGCAGGAATAAATAATGTCGAACCCGGCAGTCCACAGCATTACCGCCAGCGAAATCAACAATGGCACTGGCGAATCAATCGCTCCACGAACCGCAATCCAGGCTCCGGTCGGCGCAATCGAAAGCGCCCAGCCCAAAACCAGGTGCGACAATGAAGTGAATCGTTTTGTATACGAATAAAACAGAATCGAAAACAGCGCGATTGGCGACAACAGCAACGTCAACCGGTTCAACATTGCCGCCGCCAGAAAAAACACTGCCGCCGAAACAATCGTGAACGCGACGACGAATTGCACGCTCAGCAATCCGGCGGGAATCGCCCGCGTGCTGGTGCGCGGATTGGCGGCGTCAATGCGACGATCCACCAAGCGGTTGAAAGCCATTGCCGCCGAACGCGCTCCGACCATTGCCACAACGATCCAGAAAATTTGTCGCAAAGTCGGCAATCCATTCGCTGCCAGCACGGCTCCCAAAAAAGCGAACGGAAGCGCAAACAGCGTGTGCTCGATCTTGATCATTTCCAGCGTGGTTTTCAGATTTCTAAGCATAACTTCTTAAGGTAGCGCGAGGCGATTTTATCTCTCCGTCTCTCCGTCTCTCCGTCTCTCTGTCGGCTTACTTCCTTCCCATCGAGTTTTCTGCTGATGACCGACGCCAAGATGATCCAGCAACCGATGCGAGAAATGTTCCACCAGATCATCAATCGTTTTGGGGAAGTGATAAAAGCTGGGCATCGCCGGGACGATTCGCACCCCCAGCCGAGCCAGTTTCAGCATGTTTTCCAGGTGAATGGCGTTGAGCGGAGTTTCGCGCGGAACCAGAATCAGTGTGCGGTTTTCTTTCAGGATCACGTCGGCGGCTCGGTGAACCAAGTCGCGTGTCATCCCGCAAGCAATCGCCGCCAAGGTGCTCATGCTGCACGGAACGATGACCATTGCCTCGCTTAAGTACGAACCGCTGGCGATGGAAGCTCCGATGTCGTTGGTCGAATGAACGATCACTTTGTCGGAATCTTTGCCGAGCAGTTCGCGGACAACGCGCGCGTCAGTTCCGGCGACTTTCAATCCCAATTCTTCACCAACAACGCGAACGCCTGCTTGGGAAATGACCAAATCAATTCTGCCGACTTCGGGGTTGTCGTTGAGGTGGGCGAGCAAGCTTTGCGCGTAAATTGAACCGCTTGCTCCGGTAATTCCAACAGTGATGGTTTTCATTGACATGAACTCGCTTGCGGCTGCTTTTCAACCAGGCGGCAACTATAGGAGCCGCTTTGAAAGCTTGTCAAGCAAGGCATTCGGCGGCTATGTTGATGCTCATGGATCAGGAACGACTGAAAGATTTGTTGCAAAAATTCAAAGCTGGCGAAGTGGAGCTTGATCAGGCAATGGACAGTTTGCGCCATCTGCCGTTTGAAAGTCTGGGCTATGCCACGGTGGATCATCACCGCGCCATTCGGCAGGGATTCCCCGAAGTCATTTTCGGGCAAGGCAAAACGCCGGAACATGTTGCGGGCATCGCGGAACGATTGCTGGCACGTTCATCGAATCTGCTGGTGACGCGCACAAACCGCGAAGCCTTTGCACATGTCAAACAGGTTGCCGCCGATGCTCAGTTTCACGATAGCTGTAACGCGATTTCCGTTCAGCGCGATAAAACTGTCCGAGGACGAGGTGTAATCGCCATCGTCACCGCCGGAACTTCGGATATTCCCGTCGCTGACGAAGCTGCGCTGACCGCTGAAATTATGGGGAATCAAATCGCCCGGCTGTTCGATGTTGGCGTTGCCGGAATTCACCGGGTGCTGAGCCAGCGCGAATTACTGCAATCGGCCAAGGTGATTGTTTGCGTCGCCGGAATGGAAGGCGCTTTGCCGTCGGTTGTCGGGGGGCTGGTCAGCGTGCCAGTCATCGCCGTTCCGACCAGCATCGGGTACGGAGCCAGCTTTGGCGGCATCGCGGCACTGCTGGGAATGCTCAATTCCTGTTCGTCGAACGTGACAGTAGTCAATATTGATAACGGCTTTGGGGCAGGATTTGTGGCAAGTTTGATCAATCGCGAATGAGCAGCTTGACGCTTCGTTGACGCTGGTTGAAACTCCAAACCTTGTTCCATCATCGAACTCATAACCTTGCAAGGGAGAATTCATGGAAGCTTCTGCCAAAAAAGAATCAAACGTTCACGACAAACTGTTCATCAATGGCCAATGGGTCAAACCTGCCGGAACCGGAATGATTGAAGTCATCAATTCCACGACAGAAGAAGTGATGGGCAGCATTCCCGAAGGCACCGCCGAAGACGTCAGTGCTGCTGTTGCCGCCGCCAAAGCCGCATTTGAAAGCTGGTCAACCACCCCAGCCGAAGAGCGACGCCGCTATCTGCAATTGATCGCCGACAAACTGGTTTCGAAGAAAGAAGAGATTGCCGCGTTGGTCGCCGCTGAAGTTGGTATGCCGCTGGCGATGGCAACTGCCGTCCAGGCTGGAATGCCCGCAATGGTCATGGGGTCGTATGCGGAATTGCTGAACAGTTTTCAGTTTGAAGAAACCATCGGCAAAGCTCTGGTGGTGAAAGAACCGGTCGGCGTCGTCGGATGCATCACGCCGTGGAACTTTCCGCTGCACCAGGTGATTTGCAAAGTGGCTCCGGCACTGGCCGCCGGATGCACCGTTGTACTGAAACCCAGCGAAGTTGCTCCGCTGACGGCGTTTGTGCTGGCCGAAATCATTGCTGATATCGGATTGCCCGCCGGAGTGTTCAATCTGGTGACAGGCTACGGTCCTGTGGTTGGCGAAGCGATTGCTGCGCATCCCGACGTAGACATGGTTTCGTTCACCGGCTCGACTCGCGCCGGGAAACGAGTCAGCGAAGTCGCCGCGCAAACTGTCAAGAAAGTTTCGCTGGAACTTGGCGGCAAGTCGGCCAACGTAATTTTGGACGACGCCGATTTTGAAAAAGCCGTAAAGAGCGGCGTTGGTGCTTGTTATTTCAATTCTGGTCAGACTTGCTCAGCGCTGACCAGAATGCTGATTCCGCGTTCGCGTTACGACGAAGCGGTTGCCATTGCCAAGAAAACTGCCGAAGGTTTTACCGTTGGCGATCCGCTGGGCGGAGCCGCCAAGCTTGGCCCGCTGGTTTCTGCAACACAGCGCGAACGCGTCATCGGTTACATCAAAAAGGGAATTGAAGAAGGCGCGACTTTGGTTTGTGGTGGCCCCGAAATGCCAGAAGGGTTGAAGAAAGGATATTTTGTGCGCCCGACGGTGTTTGCCAATGTGAACAACAAAATGACCATCGCGCAGGAAGAAATTTTCGGCCCTGTGCTTTCAATCATTCCGTACGAAGACGAAGACGACGCGGTCAGAATCGCCAACGATACGATTTACGGGTTGGCTGGCGGCGTCTGGTCTGGTGACACGGAACGCGCCAAACGAGTCGCTCGCCGCTTGCGAACAGGGCAGGTGGAAATCAACGGCGGCAAATTCAATCCGCTAGTTCCCTTTGGCGGGTACAAACAATCCGGCAATGGCCGCGAACTAGGCAAGTACGGCCTGGAAGAGTTTCTGGAAGTTAAAGCGATGTTGATGTAAACACTGAAGTAGACTTGGCTCGGCAAACAATCTGTCCCCGTTGCTTGCCGAGCTTAATCAATAAACCAGAGCGGTTACTCGAAGCCGCCAAGACTTTGAAGGAGGACGAAATGAGCACAGGCAAAAATCCAGCAACCGAACAAGCGAAACCACAAGGCAACACTGATACTGAAGTGCCCAACAGTCCGGACGTAAAGCACGAAGGGTGGAGCGCTGAGGAAATCGCCGAACAAGCAGCCAATAAAGACGGGGCTGAAGTCAAAGAAGAGATGAAACAAGGCAAGAAAACGGAGCGTGAGGAAGGCAAGTAAGCCACAAGTTTTCTTCCGGCGAGTCTCTGAAATCATGTAACAGAATGCAGAAAACACTTTTCGAAACGATTGGGGGCGAGCAAGCCCTGCGCCTTTTGGTAGATCGCTTTTACGATCTGATGGACGTCAGGCCGGAAGCGGCAGGGCTTCGCGCGTTACACCCGGAGGACTTGACCGAATCGCGCAACAAACTGTTTTGGTTTTTAGTCGGCTGGTCGGGCGGGCCGCAAATGTATGTCGAACGATTCGGCCATCCGCGATTGCGCGCGCGGCACTTGCCATTTCCCATCGGAGAATCCGAGCGCGACCAATGGTTGTCGTGCATGGGTCAAGCATTGGAGGAAACAATTCCCGATGCTGAGGCTCGAACACAGCTAACGCGCAACTTTATGCACCTTGCCGATTTTATGCGAAACAAAGAAGGGTAAAACTTCCGCTCACCGGTTACACAGCCTCAGCCTGAAAAAACAGTTAAGTCTTTCGCCAGATTCCTTTTGGCTGCTACAAATGACAATGCCATAATGCGTGCCATCAAAACGCTTTACCGGCATTACCGCAAACTTCCGTCCGTCATAGGAGAACCGTCATTTATGAGCGCCGAAAATAACACTTCGACTTCCGATACCGTCCAGAAACACAAAGATTTTCTGTTTCCCGCCGTCACCATGTATTACCAGGAACCCATCGCCCTGGATCACGGTCAGGGCATGCACGTTTGGGACGAATCAGGCAATAAATATCTGGACTGTTTTGGCGGCGTTCTAACCACCAGCCTGGGACACGCGAATCCGCAAGTCACCGAAGCCGTCATAGATCAGGTCAAAAAGATCACCCACACTTCGACGCTCTATGCCAACGCGCCGCAATCGCAACTGGCAGCCAAGCTGGCTGAAATTACGCCTGGCAAGCTGGAAAAATCCTTTTTCACCAACAGCGGAACCGAAGCCGATGAAACCGCGACGCAAGCCGCAAAGCTGTACACCGGACGACAGGAAATCATCACGCTTCGTCACAGTTACAGCGGGCGTTCGGCGGCGGCGCAAAGTGCGGGCGGGCACCGAAGCTGGAAAGTGTTGCCGACGCAAGTTGCGGGCTATTACCACGCGCCAGCGCCGTATTGTTATCGCTGCCCGTTCAAACTGACATATCCGGAATGCGATCTGGCATGCGCCAAAGACTTGAAAGAACTGATTGAAACGGCTACCTCCGGCAACATCGCGGCATTTATGGCGGAACCGATTTTAGGCGTCGGCGGATACATCACGCCGCCGAAAGAGTATTTCAAAGAAGCCGTCGCCATCGTTCGCCAGTATGGCGGCGTGTTCATCACAGACGAAGTCCAAACCGGTTGGGGACGCACCGGCGACAAATGGTTTGGCATCGAGCATTGGGACGTTGAACCGGACATCGTAACTTCAGCAAAAGGCATGGCTGGCGGTTTTCCCATCGGATGGACAATTGCGACGCCGGAAGTTGCCGCCGCTGTGCCCACGCTGACGTTTTCGACTTTTGGAGGCAATCCGGTTTCCTCACGCGCTGCGCTGGCCACGATTGAAGTCATCGAAACCGAAAACCTTGTCCACAGCGCCAAAGTCGTCGGCGACCACTTGCGCGAAAAGCTGATGGGCTTGATGGAAAAATACGAAGTCATCGGCGACGTTCGCGGAATGGGTTTGATGCAAGCGCTGGAACTGGTCAAAGACCGCAAGACGAAAGAACCGAATCCGCAAGCCGTCGTGAAAGTGTTCGAGGAAACCAAAAAGCGCGGCGTGCTGATTGGCAAAGGCGGACTTTATGGCAACTGTATCCGCATCGGGCCGCCACTGATTGCCACCAAAGATGACATGGATGAAATGGTGACGGCGCTGGATGAAGCGCTAGCAACGATCTAACTGTAGGGAGAAGTTATGTACGCTCAGACAACTGCCCATGGGAAGGTGACGATCTACCCGGAAAGTGATGGGAAGCCTATGGCCGAAACGGATATTCACGCCGATTTACTGATTAACCTCAGGGTCGCATTGGACAACCACTTCAGAAACGATCCAGATGTTTATGTTTCCGGCAACTTGCTGGTCTATTACGTCGAAGGCAATCCGGCAAAATGCTTTGCGCCGGATGTTTTTGTTGTGCGCGGAGTGCCGAAAGGCCAACGGCGCATTTACAAGCTGTGGGAAGAAGGTGTCGCGCCCCAAATCGTGATCGAACTGACATCGCGCAAAACCTGGCGCGAAGATTTGCAGACGAAATGGGACTTGTATCGGGAACTGGGCGTGCAGGAATACTTCATCTTCGATCCTGAGTACGATTACCTGGACGATCCGCTGGTCGGTTACAGGTTGGAAAATGGAAAATACGCTGCGCTGGAAATCAATGACCGTCGAATTAAAAGTGAGGTGTTGGGATTGGAGTTGGTAGACACAGGAGAAACTTTGCGATTGTTTGATCCAATCACAGGCCAGTTTTTGCCAAACACCAACGAATCCGCCATTGCCTATCAAAAACTCCAAGAAGCACAAAAACAAACTGCGGAGCTTGAAGTGACCTTGGCACGTTACCGTGAACAATTCGGCGACCTGCCAAAATAAGGAGAAGCGAAGAAGATGCGAACCCTGATCAAAAACGGCCATATTGTTACCGCAGTTGATTCTTACACTGCTGACATTCTGATTGACGGCGAAACCGTCGCGATGATCGGCAAAGACCTTTCTGCTGTTGTCGGCCAAGTAGACAAAACGATTGATGCCACGGGCAAGCTGGTTATTCCCGGCGGCATTGATCCGCATACGCACATGGATTTGCCGTTTGGCGGGACGTCTTCGTCTGATGATTTCGAAACCGGCACGCGCGCGGCAGCGTTTGGCGGAACGACGACGATCATTGATTTCGCCGTGCAGTACAAAGGTCAGTCGCTGAACGAAGCCCTAGACGTTTGGTTTGCTAAAGCGCAAGGCAAAGCCGTCGCCGATTACGGCTTCCACATGATCTGCACAGATTTGCCGGATGAACGCTTGCCGGAATTGAAAGGGATGATGGATCAGGGCGTCAGCAGCTTTAAGTTGTTCATGGCCTATCCTGGAGTCTTTCTGGTAGACGACGGAACGATCTTCAAGGCGATGGTGGCGGCGGGCGAACACGGCGGATTGATCTGTATGCACGCAGAAAACGGCTTGATTATTGACGTGCTGGTCAAGCGCGCTTTAGCCGCCGGACATACCGCGCCGAAATATCATGCGCTGACACGACCGACCAAAGCTGAAGCCGAAGGCGTTCACCGCGCCATTGCCATCGCCGAAATGGCCCATTCTCAGGTGTACATCGTCCACCTGAGCTGTTACGACGCGCTAAAAGAAGTCCAGAACGCGCGCGATTTGGGCTTGCCTGCCTACGCCGAAACCTGCCCGCAATATCTGTTTCTGGATTACAGCTATTACGAAAAAGAAGGATTTGAAGGCGCGAAGTACGTCATGACGCCTCCGTTGCGCGGCAAGGAAAATCAGGAATTGCTCTGGCGCGGATTGCGCAGCAACGATCTGCAAGTCATCTCCACAGACCATTGCCCGTTTTGCATGAAAGAACAGAAGGAACTGGGCATTGATGATTTCAGCAAAATTCCAAATGGCGGTCCCGGCGTCGAACACCGGATGAGTTTGATTTACAACGGCGGCGTGGCCCAAGGCCGAATCAGCCTGAACCGGTTTGTCGAATTGACCTCGACGGCGGCGGCCAAAATCTTCGGCCTGTTTCCACGCAAAGGCACTATTGCCGTTGGGTCAGATGCTGACATCGTTATCTTTGACCCAAACCGCGAACAGACCATCAGTGCGGCGACTCACCACATGCGCGTGGATTACAGCGCCTATGAAGGCTGGAAGCTCAAAGGCGTCACTGAAATCGTTCTGTCGCGCGGCAACGTCATCGTCGAAAACGGCGAATGGAAAGGCAAAACCGGCGCAGGGCAGTTTTTGAAACGCGGGACGACAGGCGCGCGTTGATCTGCGACTTAAACAAGGGCAGGACTGGTTCTATGCCGAAGGTTTTTTCTGAAAAAGGCTTCGAGTTTTGGATATACACAGAGGATCATCCTCCGGCGCATAGTCATGTCATTCGCGGAACCCAAAAAGGCAGAGGCAAAAAGTCTGAGGTTTTGATTTTTATTGGCGATGAACAAACAAAGCCTTCGATCAGAACCAATCGTGGAATGCGAAAGTCGGATGTCAAAAAGGTT
>CAYLJQ010000148.1:0-11948 GCA_964383955.1 uncultured Heliomicrobium sp.
CTTCCAACTGAGCATTAATTATACGTAGTGAACAAAAGGTATGGCAGAAGACCTTATCCCCATTGAGATAAAACAGTTTATTCTAAAAAGTATTGATTCCATCGCTCAGTTGGAAGCCTTACTGTTGTTGCGCAACAACCCGTTAGAGGAATGGGATGCCGGAAAAGTGGCCAGGCGGCTCTACATCAGTGAGCAAGAAACCACCATATTGCTCGGACGGTTATGTGATGAGGGGTTTATTGTTGCCAAAAGCGACCAGACACTACGTTACCAGTACCAGCCGCGTACCACCGAATTGATGCAGATGGTGAATCAGTTAGCGGAGATTTACGCCAAACAACTGGTGCCTGTCACGAATCTCATTCACTCGAAACCCCGAACCAGAATTCAAGAATTCGCCGACGCTTTCAAATTACGAAAGGACGATTGAGATGAGCGGAATTGTTTATAGCTTGTGTGCATTGACAGCGTTGGTCTGTGCTTGTCTGCTGTTGCTGGCGTGGCGGCGCAGCCGGTACAGGCTGCTGTTATGGAGCAGCCTCTGTTTCATGGGACTGACCCTGAACAACCTGCTGCTGGTGCTTGACAAGATCATCTTCCCGGAACTTGATTTGTCGTTATGGCGATTAACTACAGCGCTGGTTTCGCTTGGCGTGTTACTGTTCGGACTGATTTGGGAAACGAAGTGAGGTAAAGCCATGAGACTGTTTCTGCTCGGAGCATGCACGCATGCCTCGCTGATGGTGGGCCTGTTCTTTTTGCGTTTTTGGCGGGACACGGGTGACCGATTCTTTCTTTATTTCGCGGTCGCATTCGGCCTTGGAGGTGTGGCCTGGGCAACGCTCGGGCTAACCCATGTTTCAGCCGAAGCGGAACCCTATATCTATTTGATTCGGCTTCTCTCCTTTCTCATTATTATCGCCGCTATCGTGGACAAGAATCGGAAGAAGCCCGCCACGGCTTCATTGCCGAAGGACCAGGCAGAGAACCAATCCTGAAGCAGGAGCCGCGCCACAAAATAGGCCGAAAACTCTATGGCATATTCCAAGTACAGAGTGGTAATTTATTCAGCGGCAGTTTTTTGTGTGCGCTGCAAGGCCCACTTCAGAAAGGGCGGCGTGAGGAGCGTGGTAATAATTACCATGAGCACTACGGCACCAAACGTGGCAGCGTCAATAACGGGATCGCTCTCCCCTGCTGAGTTCGGCAACATAAGTGATGCGCCGATGCCCGCGAAGATCAAACCGACCTCGCCGCGCGGCACCACACCGATTCCGACAGCCAAGCGGTTGACCTGACGCTCCAGCACAGCCAGCGAGCAGACTTGTTTTCCGATGATGGCAACTAACGTGAGAGCAGCCGCAAAACCCAGCAACTCCCAGCGGGCGAAGTAGCGCAGGTCAACTTTCATCCCCATCAGCACAAAGAAGATTGGAGCGAGCAAGGCGCTGATGGGTTGGAGCAGTTCTTCCAGATGGTGGTCTCCCCGATCCCGGAAAGATTCAAAGTGCGCTTTGTCCAACACCAGCCCCGCCGCAAACGCGCCGACAATCGGTGCGAGTCCAACCAGCGCTGCCAGCCACGCAAGTAAAAAACAGAAAGCAATGGCGAGCGCCAACAACACACCACGCGTTTCCAGCCGCCCGGCCTGTTGGAACAAGCGTGGGACGAGGTAACGTCCACAAAGGATTGCGCCAATGAGAAAGGCGAAGGCTTTGAGCGCGATGATACTGACCTGCCATAACGATAGCACTTCTCCAGCAGTTTCTGCTTTGATCGCCCCGGCGACGACCGCGAGCACAAGCAATCCCAACACGTCGTCAATCACCGCCGCACCGAGAATGATGCGAGCTTCACGGCTTTGTAGCGCGCCAATGTCTTTCAACACGCGTGCCGTAATACCAACACTGGTAGCACACAGCGTGGCACCGATGAAGATATGACCGAGCGTCGCTTCGCCGGGCAGAAAGTAGGCCGCAACACCCCAGCCGAGAAAGAAGGGCGCAATGACGCCGGCGATGGCGACCAGCAGCGAAGACCAGCCGACTTCGAGCATCTCTTCGAGGTTCGATTCGAGGCCAACTTCAAAGAGGAGAATAATGACGCCGAGTTCGGCCAGCGCACCGATGATGACGTTTGTTTTAAGCGGCTCCGCTAATGTGAAGCCGAGCAGCACTAGATTGCCAATAAAGATTCCGCCAATCAATTCGCCGAGCACGGCGGGTTGCCGGAAGCGCTCAAAGAGTTCACCGCTAAGCTTGGCAAGGATCAGCATGACTGCGACACGGGCGAGCACGACAGGATCGAGGCCATGTCCCGGTTCCGCACCGGCTGTTTCAGTGCCACTACTGGCCGCAATTTCTGGACTCAAGAACCAGAGTCCGCCAATTGCCAGCAGGCTAAAAATCAGGATGCGTTTTGTCATTAGCTATTCTCGTTTTGCTTCAAACGTATTGCGCGTTCAATTCCCGTTCAATAAATCCTTGGCCGCCAGCTCGTCAGTGATGAGGACGTTAAACAAGCGTCCTTTGAGAGCCGCTTTCAGTGCCGCCAACTCATAGCGACCTGCCGCGACCACCACTGTCTTTTGGGCTTTGACCATCGCTTGAGCCTGCGCGACGCCGAGCGCTGGGAAAATATTCCATTCCGGCGCAGTCGTTCCGTCTTCGGCAAAAAACGAATAATTGATGTCGCCGACCGCGCCTTCTTTGAGCAGGGCCGCTTCGGTCAGCTTCAGGTTTTCGAGCATGTATTGATGGGGGCGCGGCGCAAGTTTTTCATACGTGGAATCCGTCTTCAGACAGCCAATGCTGGTAAACAGAAAATCGGTGCGCTTCATCTCGGCCAGGACTTCCTGCACGGCTTTGCGGTGACTGAAGTCTTCGTATTCTTCTCGAATTTTCTGGCGCGAAAGGGGCTTGTTCATCGGCAAGCCGGTGGCGAAATGAGCGCGACCCGGCAGCCTGCCGCTTCGCACCCAGAGCAACGTCACCAGCACCACCGGGTCAATGTGCGTGAGCACAGGGCCGGTATCAATGACGGCGGCTGGAACCAGCTTGTTATCACGCGCTTCCTGCGGCAACGCCATCACCATCTCATACATTGTATCGCCACCACCGAGCGCAACTGTCGCGCCTGCTTCTACAGTTTCCTCAAAGTATTGTGCCGCCGCCTTGCCAATCATCCGCCGCAGGAAGGCTAGATCATCGGCGTAAGAGACGACGACGGCCGCCTGCAACCAGTCGTATTTGCTTTTGAGTTGTTCGCCCAAGTCATACAGCTTCGGTGGGCTGAATTCGATCCGCACGTAGCCTTGCTCGCGCGCTTCGGCGAGCAGACGCGCGACCTGCGTCGAGGAGGCGCGGATTTCATGCGAGATCTCAGTCTTCGTCATTTCCCGCTCATAGAACAGATGGGCGACTTTCAAGATCTGCTGCAAACGTTCATCGGCATCCGGTTTTTTAGGCATGCTTGTGTCTCCTTTGTCCTCTGGCCAGGTCGCCAGCACGACGGCTCAGAGTTTACCTGCTTCGACCCATTTCGGTTAAGTAAAAAACGAAAGGTGTGTTTTAACATAAAATGTTTGAAATAACATTAACCTTTAGTGTAGTATCTGCCCGCATTGAGACCGACTTCCATTAAGTCGAGGTCAAAACGTATGTCGCAACTGCCGGTCAGTTTATTGCTGGGCGCGTTCGCCGCGGGCGGAATCATTCTGATTTTCCTGGTGCGGCTGGTGTTGCGAACGCAACTGCACGGGGGCGTCACCAGCCCCACGCGCATGGTCGGCTTGAAAGGCAAGGCCGTAACCGAAGTCAAGCCTGAAGGCCGGGTGATGGTGCAGGGCGAATACTGGTGGGCGCACGCGCGTGCGCGGATCGCCGAGGGAGAAAACGTGTGCGTCGTCGGCATTGAAGGGATGACGCTCGAAGTCGAACCTTGCCCGGAAAAGTCCCTGATTCCCCGCCAAGTTTCCGCAATCGCTCCGCCAGATGCCGAGCTTCGATAACGCCTGATCTGCGCTGGCAGGCTCAGGCCGAGGAGATGGTTATGTTTGAAATGTTTTTGATTCCGTTTTTCGTGCTGCTGTTCTTGTTCATCTACGTTTTGAGCGCCCTCAACATCCTCCCGGAATACGAGCGCGGCGTCGTCTTTCGGCTCGGGCGTCTGCTGCCGGAAGCCAAAGGGCCAGGCGTTGTTTTTGCCTTCTGGCCGGTTGACCGAATTGTGCGCGTCAGTTTGCGCACGGTGACGCTTGACGTGCCGCCGCAAGACATCATTACGCGCGATAACGTGACGGTCTCGGTGAATGCCGTGGTCTACTTCCGTGTGCTTGATGCGCGCCTGGCCATTGTGGATGTTGAGAACTACCTCTACGCCACCTCACAGCTTGCCCAGACAACGCTGCGTTCGGTGCTGGGCGAAGTCGAACTGGATGAGTTGCTCTCGGCGCGGGAAAAGCTCAACACACGTTTGCAGGACATTCTTGACCGGCAGACCGACCGCTGGGGCATAAAGGTTTCGCTGGTAGAGATCAAAGGAGTTGACCTGCCGCAGGAGATGCGCCGCGCGATGTCGCGCCAGGCCGAGGCGGAACGCGAGAAACGCGCCAAGATCATTCACGCCGAAGGCGAATACCAAGCGGCAGAAAAACTGGTCAAAGCTGCCAATGCGATTGCCACTGAACCAGTGGCGATTCAGTTGCGCTACCTGCAAACGCTGACGGAGATCGGCGTCGAGCAGAACACCACAGTCGTCTTCCCCATCCCGCTTCAGATGATGGAAGGCTTGTCGCACTTATTGAGCAAAGAAAAGGTTGAACTGCCGGTTGCTCGCCCGGCTGCTCGTCCGGCTGATCCGGTCACCGTTTCGCGGAATGAGAATCATTCGCTCCAGTGGTAACGATTTTGCAGTTCACGCTTCCTAGAAGAAGGCGGCATCAATATCCGCCTTCTTCCCTAACCAAAAGCACTTGCAACCCGGACCTTACAGACAACACGAGATAGAGACCCCACCACATGCGGATACTCCTTTTGACCATTGGCACTCGCGGCGACGTCCAACCTTTTGTGGCTCTCGGGCGAAGGCTGAAACAGAGCGGACACGACGTGGCCTTATGTACGAGCTCAAGTTTTTCCTCTTGGGTTGAGCAGCATGGCCTGGAATATCGTTACCTGAACAATGAGTTTGTCGAGCTGGCACAAGGTGAAGCCGGCCGCAAAGCAATGGAGGAATGGGGCGGTTGGACCGGCCGGCTGAAGTGGATGGCAGAGGCGACGCGGCTTTTCAAACCGATCTTTCGGAAGACCCTCAAAGAGGAATGGGAAGTCGCTCAAGACGCGGAGATGATTATTTACAACCCGCAATCCGTGGGCGGCTTTCACATGGCGGAAGCGTTGGGCGTGCCTGGCATTATGGCCGATGCGTTGCCGACGTGGGTTCCGACAGGCGCTTTTCCGAATTTCACGTTTCCCGATCTCGGATTGGGGGACTCATACAACCGCCTGACTTACCGCCTGCTTCCGCTTATGACCGGGGGAATGTTCGGCAGTATTGTGAAGGAGTGGCGCAGGGACACGTTAAAACTGCCGCCACGCTCAATGACCAAGGGAGAACTATGGAGGTCAAATGGCCAGCCCGTGCCGGTTTTATATTCCTTCAGTCGTCATGTTCTTCCGCCCCCGGCAGACTGGTCGAAGCAAATACACGTGACGGGGTATTGGGTGCTCGACGAGTCCCAAAACTGGCAACCTCCGCCCGCGCTGTTGAAGTTTTTAGACGCAGGACCGCCACCTGTGTTCATCGGCTTTGGGAGTATGAGCGGGCGTGATCCGGTGCGCACGACGCGCCTTGTGCTTGAAGCTCTTGCAAAAACGGGTCAGCGTGGATTGCTGGTCACGGGTTGGGGCGGACTGGAGACCGAACAACTCCCTGAAGATGTCTTCAAAGTCGAGAACGCCCCTTACGACTGGCTCTTTCCGCGCGTGGCCGCCGTGGTGCATCACGGCGGAGCCGGAACTACAGCCGCAGGCTTACAAGCGGGAAAGCCATCGGTGATCTGTCCCTTTGTTGCCGACCAGCCCTTTTGGGGGCAACGCGTCGCCGCTCTCGGCGCTGGCCCGCCGCCGATCCCTCAACGCAAGCTCACCGCCGATAACCTCGCTGCCGCAATTCGGCAGACAGTCACAGATACAGGAATGCAAAAGCGCGCTGCCGCTCTCGGAGAAAAAATCCGCGCAGAAAGCGGCACAGGGCAAGCTGTAAGCTTAATCGAGAAGTATGCGGCTGAATGACCTTTCCAAGAGACAATGTCAGCCAAGATGTGCTGCCGAGAGGAACTGAATGATCACGGTCGAGAACCTATCTTTTACTTACCACAAGGCCGTAAAACCGGCGCTGAAAGGGCTGCACTTCGAAATTGCCCATGGTGAAATCTTCGGCTTTCTCGGGCCAAGCGGGGCGGGCAAATCCACGATGCAAAAGATACTGATCGGGCTGCTGAAGGATTTTCAGGGGCAGGTTTCTGTCTTCGGCAAGGACTTGAAGGATTGGCAGTCTGATTATTACGAGCGCGTTGGCGTCTCGTTCGAGTTACCGAACCATTACCTGAAACTGACGGCGCTGGAAAATCTCCGTTACTTCGCCGCGCTCTATGGCAACGCCACCAAGGAGCCGCGCCGCTTGCTTGAACGCGTCGGGTTGGGCGAGGACGGTGACAAGCCGGTGGCGCAGTTTTCCAAGGGGATGAAAAACCGGCTCAACGTGGCACGCGCACTTCTGCACGACCCGGAGCTGCTTTTTCTCGATGAGCCGACGACCGGGCTTGACCCGGTGAACGCGCGGCTGATCAAGGAACTAATTGAGGAACAACGGAGCGCCGGAAAGACAGTCTTTCTCACCACGCACAACATGACTGTCGCCGATGAATTGTGTGATCGCGTGGGCTTCATTGTTGACGGCGAGGTCAGGCTGATTGACGCACCGCGCGCGCTGAAGTTGCGTTACGGGCGGCGCGTGGTGCGGGTCGAATCCCAGTCTGCAGGGCAGACGGCAACGCGGGATTTTCCGCTTGAAACGTTGGGGGACGATGCCGATTTCATTGCGTTATTACGAGGCGGACAGGTGCAGACCATCCACACGCTGGAGGCGACGCTGGAGGACATCTTCATCGAGGCCACGGGCCGGAGGCTGGAATGAAACGGTTACTGGCCACCATCCGCTGCGACGTCATGCTTCAGTTGCGGCATGGCTTTTACTACGCCACGGCGTTCGTGCTGATTTGTTGCGTGGCGGTGATTAGCCAAATTCCGTCAATTGACCTGAGTTGGCTGCTACCCGCGCTCCTGCTCGGCAACCTTCTGCTCAACACCTTCTATTTCATCGGCGGTCTGATTCTGCTCGAAAAGGGCGAAGGCACACTGGAGGCACAGGTGGTTACGCCGCTCCGGACGTGGGAATACCTGGCGTCGAAAGTGGGAACGCTCACCCTGCTCGCCTTGGTTGAGAATACCGTGATCGTGATGCTGCTCGAAGGGCTCGGCTTCAACCCGCTCGCATTGTCGGCAAGTCTGGTCCTGACGGCAGTGCTCTATTGTCTGGTCGGCGTTATCGCGGTCGTCAGGTATGCCTCGATCAACGAATACCTGATGCCGTCCGTGTTGTATACGTCGCTGCTCTCGGTGCCTTTGTTGCCTTACCTAGCGCAGTGGAATATGTGGCTGATTTATCTGCACCCGTTACAAGCCACGCTATTGCTGGCGCAGGCGGCCTTCCGGCCGGTGGCGCACTGGCAGTTGGTTTACAGCCTGCTGTATTCCGCGCTCTGGGTTGGTTTGCTGGCGCACTTCAGCAGCCGCGCTTTCCGGCGGTTCATCATCGCCGGTGCAGGAGGCATCTGAAATGAACGCCTTGCGGCTGGTCAAATCGCTCGGGCCAATAGACGTAATGAGCGTGCGCCGCGATCCACTGCTATGCTGGATTGTGGCGCTGCCACTCTTGATCGCGCTGCTCATACGCTTCTTTCTGCCGGTCATCATCGGGCGGCTGGAAAACGCCCTGCACTTTGGCTTCGGCACTTTCTACCAGCCAATCGCGGGCTACGCGCTCTTAATTACGGCCCCGGTGCTGTGCGGGATGGTGGTCGGCTTTCTTCTCCTTGACGAACGCGATGACCGGACGCTGTTGGCCCTGCGCGTTACACCGCTGCCATTCAGCAATTACCTGGCTTGGCGGTTGTCGCTGCCGATGCTTCTGAGCGTCGTCGTCACAATTGCTGCTTTCCCGCTGGCAGGGCTATCGCAGCCCGGCGTTCCAGGACTGCTGGTATGCGCGCTGGCGACCTCGCCGTTTGCTCCGCTGGTAGCATTAGCGCTCGCAGTGTTTGCGCAGAACAAGGTGCAGGGCTTCGCCTTGGTAAAAGCTTCTGGCGTTTTCCAGATGGCCCCGCTGGTTGCATATTTCGTCAAGGCGGAATGGCAACCGGCCTTCGGGATCTTCCCGACGTATTGGCCTGCCAAATTGCTCTGGACGCTTCAGGCAGGAGAGGCGAAGGCTTGGTTGTATCTGGCGGTGGGGTTGGCGTATCAGTTGCTCCTGCTCTTGATCTTGCTGCGCCGATTTAACCGTCTTATCGCTTAGGAACGCCTGAGTGCTCGGCAGGAACCTTACGTGAATTTGCCTTCGTCAAAGCAGTTGCCACCCGAATCCGGCCAGCGGATTCTTCTTTTCACTTGCGATGCTTGCCACCGGCTTCCTGCCGAAGGTGGCGGTCCAGGTTGGCAGTTCACCAATTGTCGTTCGACTGTTTGCCCTCGCTCGACAATCGTAATTGCATCTCGTCAACAACAAACCACTAATGATAGACCTTCTGGCTTCGCTTCCAATCTTGCTTACTGGCCTTTACCTTATTGGCTTGGCTGCGGTGGCACTCATTTCACCTGAAAGGGCGCGGCTCTTTCTACTCGGTTTCGCTCATTCGGCGAGCGTTCATTACCTTGAACTTGCCGTCCGCCTCGTCGTTGGCGCGTCGTTCGTATGGCATGCTCCGCAAATGAAGTTCGCGATACTCTTTATCGTCTTTGGATGGGTTATGGTCGTAACAACAGTCGCCCTTCTTTTCGTACCTTGGAGGCTTCATCGGCGCTTTGCCAACTGGTCGGTGCCACATGCGACCCGCAACTTGCCACTCTTCGCGCTTGGGTCGCTCGTTGGCGGTGTGTTGATACTTTTAGCGGTGGCTCTTGGGCCGGGCCTCTAACTTTTGCGCGCTGATACATCACGCATAAGACTTGCCCTGCACGAAAGGTGATGGTCTGCACAAAAATAAACGCCGTCCATTCGACGCCCGCACGCCGCAAGGTTCACAGGCATTTTTACTATAAGTGAACAAGGAAAGACCCGCCAGATCTTAGAGACCCTGGCGGGCATCGGCTTTCTCAGGGCCTTGATTACACGGGCAATTTGAGCCAAAGGCTTTGTCTAAATCAGAGCATGCAAGATTGAGACACGTGGGACAGGCTTTAGCCTGTCCCTAGGCCTAGACAGGCTAAAGCCTGTCCCACTCTTTCTTGCCTCGATTTAGAAAAGGCCCTATGCCCTTTTTGCTAGAACGTAATCTATGCGTATTGATTCAATCAATATTTGAGTTTGGCATCGCGCCGGCATTTAGCGGGTAAATCGCGGTTGCAGAGACCTCACACCTTGCACAACGTGCGCAATCTCGCGCTTGATGTGTGAACACTTTCCCAAAAACATCCTTTTTTGCCTTCCTCCAGGGAATAAAACACGATTCAAGATGGATTTCTCTGTGCGGGCGTTCTCGCGAATGGCTACGAGTTGAGTTTGCCAGTCGTCGAACGTTGCGGGAAGGGACTGATCATAGAACGCCCAGGACCAACTCCTAATGCCCTGAGCGCCCCGTGCGTTACAAGATTTTTCAAACGGTGGTTGCCAGCCAGCCCGTCATTCTTCTGCCTGCGACGAAACCAGCGGTGATACTGGTGTTTCTTAGCGCATTGCGCAGGATGCCGCGGCCACGACTCAGGCGAGACATCACGGTGCCGATAGGGATTTGCATGATGTCAGCGACCTCTTTGTACGAGAACTCCTGCACATCGGCCAGCATAAGGACGGTTCGGTAGGTTTGCGGAACGGCCGCCAGCGCAGCAAGCACCTCTTCATCACGCAGATCAGACGGCGGCGCGGGTTCATAGGCAACGGTTTCAGCGATCACCTCGTCGGTCACGTCGGCCTGTTTGAACTTGAACAATTTGCGACGGTGATGCGACGCCACGTGAAAGAGTATTTTGAAAAGCCAGGCGCGGATGTTAGTGCCGGGCTCAAAGCGGTGGAATGATTTCCAGGCTTGCAGATAAGCCTCTTGCACCACGTCCTCAGCGTCGCTGGTGTTGCTCATTGTGCGGCGAGCGGTGCGATAAAGGTCGTTGAGATGAGGCATTGCCAGGGTTTCAAAATCATCAAGCGTAGATTGAATAGTATTGTTCATAGCTTTTCTCCTTCGCCCCCTAATGCGTGACGCGAAGAGGAAAGCTGCCAAAAGAGCAAAAAATATTTTCCGGATCAGGAGCCAATTTAGGAGAAAGACGTGGACGCGGTTTCGCCAAAAGAAATTACAGGGTTGCTCAAGGCGTGGGGTAACGGCGATCAAGCGGCACTCGAACGCCTGATCCCGCTTATCTACAACGAGCTGTACCGGCTGGCGCGCGGCTATATGAACCGCGAGCTGCCGGGACACCCGTTGCAGGTGACGGCGCTGGTCAACGAGGCCTATCTGCGATTGGCGAATTGGAAAGAGGCACAATGGGAGAACCGCGCGCACTTTTTCGGCGTCGTGGCACAGTTGATGCGGCGTGTGCTGGTGGATTTCGCACGCCACCGCGATTACGAGAAATGGGGCGGCGGAAAACGGCACATTCAGCTTGATGAGGCAACGTCTCTTCACTTGCAGCCTGATGCAGACTTTATTGCGCTTGATGATGCGTTGAAGAGTCTCTCGGCAATGGATCCACGCAAGAGCCGGATCGTCGAACTGAAATTCTTTGGAGGCCTCGGCGTCGAGGAGATCGCCCAAGTGCTCAAGACTTCCCCTCGCACGGTATTGCGCGAATGGAGCTTGGCGCGCGCCTGGCTATTCCGCGAACTGAGCGGCAAGGAGACGGGTAAAACGTAAAAAATCTTTCGCGAGCGTGGCAGGTTCCGGCGCTCGGTCGCGCATTAGGTGTTGAGGAAAGGACGATGAAATCGGAAAGGTGGAGACAAATAAACGATCTATACTACGCCGCGTTGGAGCGCGATGAGGCGGCGCGAGTTGTGTTCCTGGATGAAGCATGTGCGGCTGATGAGAGCTTGCGCTGCGAGGTGGAGTCGTTGCTGGAATCGAATGACGAAGCGGGAGAGTTTCTATCATCTTCCGCGCTTGATGTTGCCGCAAAAGTCCTTGCCACTGATCAGGATCGCTTTTTGATCGGGCAAAAAATCGGCCATTATCAGGTGCTGTCGTTGCTGGGCACTGGTGGAATGGGGCATGTCTATCTGGCTGAAGACACGCGGCTGAACCGTAAGGTCGCGATCAAACTGCTGCCACGCGAGTTTACGCAGGATCAGGAGCGTGTGCGACGCTTCAAACAGGAGGCGCGCGCGGCATCGGCGCTCAATCACCCGAACATCCTGACGATCTTCGAAATCGGCGAACACGAAGGCGTCCACTTCATCGTCACCGAGTTCATTGACGGGCAGACCTTGCGGCAGCGGTTGTCAGCTTCGGCACTTAAATTGACGGAAGTTCTGGAAATCATTATCCAAGCGTCAGGTGCGCTCGCCGCCGCGCACGAAGCCGGAATCGTGCATCGTGACATCAAACCGGAAAACATCATGGTGCGGCGCGATGGTTATGTGAAGGTTCTGGACTTCGGCATCGCCAAACTGACCGA
>CAYLJQ010000149.1:0-11946 GCA_964383955.1 uncultured Heliomicrobium sp.
AAGCAATAAATCAGAAGACGAAATTTCATTGCCCTTGGCCAGGATGTAGGCGCGCTCAATCAAGTTGCGTAGTTCTCTGATGTTGCCGGGGAAGTTATAGCGGATCAACTTTTCAAGCGCCGCAGGAGAGAAACTGCGCGGCGGGGTTTTCAGTTCGAGTGTGACCTGTCGAGAGATATATTCGATCAAGATTGGCAGGTCCTCTGGCCGTTCGCGCAAAGGAGCAATTGCCAATGGGACGACGGCCAGGCGGTAAAACAGGTCTTCGCGGAAGGTTCCCTCTTTGACCATTTGCAACAGATCGCGATGAGTGGCGGCAATAACGCGCACATCCACTTTTCTGGGAGTCGTTGTCCCAACACGCAAAATCTCGCCGTTCATTAGCACTCGCAGCAGCTTTGCTTGTAGAGGCAACGACATTTCGCCCGCTTCATCCAGAAAAAGGGTTCCGCGATGGGCCGCCTCAAACAGGCCTTGTCGCGCGCGGTCTGCGCCAGTGAAAGCGCCGCGTTCGTGCCCGAACAACTCACTTTCCAGCAAGCTTTCTTGAAACGACGCGCAATTGACCGCGACAAAGGGGTGTTGGGACCGTTTGCTGCCTTTGTGAATCGCACGCGCCACAAGCTCTTTGCCGGTTCCGGTTTCGCCTGTGATCAGCACGCTTGCGCCGGTCGGCGCAACGCGTGAGATGTTTTCTTTGAGTGTGCGAATTGCTGCACTTTGGCCGATGATTTCGTCCGATATGCTGAGCCTGCTGACTTCGTCCTTCAGTCTGGCATTTTCGCGGAGCAGCGCCGCACGTTCACAGCCGCGGCGAACGACGGCTTTTACCACTTCCGGCACAAAGGGTTTCGTGATGAAATCAAACGCTCCTAGCCGCATTGCCTCCACGGCCAGTTCGACCGTCGCGAAAGCCGTTAGCATAACGACCGGCAAGGTCAGATCGGTTTCTTTGCAGGCGGCGATGATGGAAAGTCCTTCGCCATCGGGCATCTTTTGATCAGTGATCACCAAATCGAATGACGCCGAAGAAAGCAGCGTTAGTGCTTCGCGCACTCCGCCTGCTTCGGATAACGTGTGCTCGTCTTCCGCCAAAATCACCGACAGTATGCGGCGCAAATTATCTTCATCATCCACGATCAGAATGCGTGCCATTGCCTCCTCCGTATCGCTCGACATCCGGAATTCTGATTTCAAACCGGACTAGGCCATCATTGTTGGCAGCCAGATTGATAGTGCCGCGATGAGCCAGAGCGATGTTTCGCACAATTGCTAATCCCAGGCCGGTTCCTTTCTTTTTGGTGCTGAAAAACGGTTCGAAAATGTGGGACGCCGCTTCATCAGAAATCCGTTCTCCAAAGTTTTCGACATACAAAACCAGTGGCCCATCGCTCTTTTTTTCTCCGCCGAGCAGCACGAATCCGCCCGACGGCGAAGCCTCCACTGCATTTAGCACCAGATTCAAAAGCGCCTGTTGTATCTGAAAATCATCGAAAAACGCTTCTAACTCTTGCGGGCATTCAACCTTTATTGTCACGCCGGATTCACCGGTTTGAGCCTTCCCCAGGCTTGCGACGTAGTTGAGAGTGGATGAAAGGTTGACCCGCTTGCGGTCAGGCTCTTTGCCACGGGCATACGAAAGGAAATCGGTCGTCAACCGCTCCAATCGGACTGCTTCCTGAACAGCAATGCCGAACATCTCTTCACGAACAGCGGGATCGCGGCTCTGTTTGCCGGTTGTCAGTGAACTGGAAATCATCGCCACCGGATTCCGAATTTCGTGTGCAATGGCGCTGGATAGCCGCCCGATGGCGGCCAGTTTCTCTTCAGCCACCAGCCGATTCTGGATCAGTTGTAATTCAACCAGGCTTTCTCTCAGCTTGCTTTCTTCCTGCCGCAGGTTGCGAACAAGCAGCCAAACCACCAGTGCAACGACCAGAAATATCAATGACACTGTGGCTGCTTCAAAGTATTCGCTGATTTCTACAGGCGGGTGGCGGCGAAAATAAAGCCAAACTTCCAGGAAGGTCAGTGCGATGGCGGTTGCGACGACGCTCAGGGTTGCTGCCAGTCGCAAACGCGAAGCCGCAGCAATTACCGGCAGCGTCATCAGCACCCAGTAGTGATTGTCCGCTGCGCCGCCCAGGTAAGACGACAGAAACGCAAACGCGATGTTCGCCAGGATGGAATAATGCGTGTACCGTTTAGCAGTGGCAGGGTTTAGTGGTTGACGCAATTTCTGTAGCCAGCTTAATTCTGCAAACAGCAGGAGAAAACGAATGGCCAGCGCCAGCACCAATAATTTCGATGGCGAACCCAGGAATGAAAGAAAGATTGCGTGAACCAGCAGCAATGCGGCAATGACAATCAGGCTGAGCAGAATCAGCGTCGTTTCCCTGCTTCTAAATGATTCGAGATGTTCTTTGTCTGTCAAGGTCATAAATTCTTCGGGCGGTTCTCGCACAGAACCATCCTGCGAGATTATGGACTGCCAAACAGGCTATGTTCCTTCCGGAAAAATGGCAATGCTTGGCTGTGCGCGTAGCAGGAAGTGTGCAACTGATTTGCGCTGTGATGCGCACGCCGCGCGGCGAGGACGTTTTGCTGCTGGAAGTTCGCAATACGCAATCAAGGCAGGGAGCTTCAATCTGCATGACGATGACTGTGAGATCAAGTGAACGTTTACCACGGCTGGAAAGTAGGTGGGAGCCGTCAATGCGATTCTGGCTTGAGATTGCCAAGGGGGCAATTTTTCAATTGCCCCCTTCCGTTTCGCATCAGTAAACAACTTTCATTTGCATTTCTTTTTTCTCCTTCGAATCTGGCTCGCTGATGAAAGCGCCGAGAGAGGCATTCCAAATAGCGGTTTTGCCATTGAGCACAATGTCGGCATTGGTTTCGGTGAAATTCTTTGGGGCGTGCAGGATGAATCGGAATTTGAACAGCGAAGAGAACACCATTTGCATCGCTTCCCCTTCGAACAGACCTTTCATGGCGTCGGGTGGCATTGGTGGTGGTTGGAACTCCTCTTCCTTTTCAACAGGCGCGGCAGGTTTCGCAGTGCGTCCGGTGCGTTTGCCAGTGCGCTTCGCGGGTTGTTTGGGCTGTGCTTTTGGAGTCGGCGGAGGCTCGTCCATGACGACAGGTTCCGGGGTTTTGGTTTTATCACCGCCCATCAATCCATCCATTCCCATAGCTCCGGCGAAATCAATGAACATGCGCTGAGTAACCGTGGTCAGATTGCCTTTTTTCTCCAGCGCAATTTTCCAGTAAGAATCATCTTTTTTCTTCGCGCCCGTTTCTTTGTCGGCAAAGCCCTCTTTGGAATAACTATCCAGCGCAGCTTCCAAATCGCTCAATTGTTTGAAGTGCAGAACGATGTAAAACCCAAATGCGCCGTTTCGCTTAACCTCTTTTGCTTCTTTCAACTGAACTGTTGGCGGCAAGCCCGCTGAAAATTTCTTCTTCAGTTCTTCGATCATCTCTTTGGGATCGGGTTGGCCGCTGCCTGCGGCTGGCGAATTTTTCATCAAGGCTTCCGGAATATCCGGCAGCGAAAGGTGCATAACCATGTCGCCGCTGCCGTCGGCTTCAAGGAAAATTTCCTGCTCGATGCTGATGCAACCCGCTGAGAGCAGGCTTAACAGCATCAAGGTCAATATCAATAAATGGGTTTTCTTTGTCATAAGCCTCCTTGGAAATTTGGAAGACAGTTCATTGCTGAGAAGCTTCAACCAACAGTGTATTTGCGACCGGGTAAAACGCGCGAAGTGTAGCCTAGACGACAGCCGTTTTCACAGAACAAAATCAGTACGAATTTGAAAATTTGCTTCCTTCCGGCTAAAACCGGCGCACCAAAAGAAACTGTTGAGAAGACTTTATGAAGAAAGATCATCTAGCGCGAGTCAGGCGGAGTTGTCTGACATTGCCGGAAGCGACTGAAAAACTCTCTCATGGCGAGCCGACCTTTTTTGTGAAGAAAAAAGTGTTTGTGATGTACGCCAATAATCACCACAACGATGGCCGGATTGCTATCTGGTGCGCAGCGCCCGCAGGCGTGCAGGAAATGCTGATCGAAGCCGAGCCGGACAAGTTTTTCAGACCGCCTTATGTTGGAGTGAAAGGTTGGATCGGAATCAACTTGGACCAGGTTGGCGACGACGAACTGGCTTCGCATGTCCGCCAGGCCTGGATGATGATTGCGCCAGTCAAATTGCATGCGGCGCTGAAAATTGGAGACGAATCATAAGCCATCCGGTTTGAGTCGCGCGCAAAGCCTCAGCTATGATGCGCCTTGTTTGGTAAAACCAACCAGAAACCACTTCTCAGGAGCGCACAGTGACAGACAAACTGCATTTGCCCGAAGACCGGTACTTCGATCCGGACCCGAAACAAAAAGAAATTGCACTTCATTTGTACCGCCAGGTCGCCGACAAACCGCTGGTTTGCCCTCACGGCCACGTTGACCCGCGGATGTTTGCTGACCCCGATTATCAGTTTGGAACGCCGACGGAATTGCTGCTGATTCCTGACCATTACATTTTCCGCATGCTGTATTCGCAAGGCATCGCGCTGGAAAGCTTGGGCGTGCCGCGCAGCGATGGCGGCGAAGTCGAAACGGATCATCGCAAAATCTGGCAAACTTTTGCTGATAACTTTTACCTGTTTCGCGGAACTCCAACGGGAATGTGGCTGGCAAATGAGTTAAACGACGTTTTCGGAGTGACCGACAAGCTGAACAGCGCAAACGCCCAGGAAATTTACGATCAAATTGCCGACTGTTTGACCAAGCCGGAATTTCGCCCGCGCGCTCTTTTCGAAAAATTCAACATCGAAGTGCTGGCGACAACCGACGCTGCCGCCGACACCTTGGAATATCACAAAGCGATCAAGGCTTCGGGCTGGAAGGGAAGAGTCGTTCCCACGTTTCGCCCGGACGGCGTCGTCAATATTGACCGTCCGGATTGGCGGGAAAACATTGTCGAGCTTGGAAAAACCTGCGGCTACGAAATCAGCAGCTACAAAAAACTGATTGAAGCGCTGGAAAGCCGCCGCGCATTTTTCAAAACGATGGGCGCGACGGCGACCGATCATGCGGCGCTGACGCCTTTTACTTGCGTGCTGACGGACGACGAAGCCGAAGCCATTTTCGTGCGCGCTTTGGCTGGCAAAGCGACCGAAGACGACGCGACGCGCTTTACCGGCCATCTTATTGTCCAAAACGCTAGGATGAGCACAGAAGATGGATTGGTCATGCAGTTCCATCCCGGATCGTTTCGGAATCACAATCCCGTGGTTTTCAATCGGTTCGGTTACGACAAAGGTTGCGATATTCCGGTGTCGTCGGATTTCACGCGCGGTTTGAAACCCTTGCTTGATTTATACGGCAGCGATTCGCGGCTGAGGATGATTTTGTTCACGCTGGATGAAACAACGTATTCGCGCGAACTGGCTCCGCTGGCCGGGCATTACCCAGCGCTCAGGCTTGGGCCGCCCTGGTGGTTCCATGACAGCTTGAACGGCATGCGCCGGTTTCGTGATCTGGCAATGGAAACCGCCGGGCTGTACAACACCGCTGGATTCAACGACGACACACGCGCGTTTCCTTCGATTCCTGCACGTCACGATCTGGCGCGGCGAGTGGACGCCAACTGGATCGCGGGGCTGGTTGTTCGCGGCATTATTGATGAAGCCGACGCCGACGAAATGATTCACGACGCAGCCTACAGGCTGGCAAAGCGAGCTTATAAGTTCGCCTAAATTTATAAAGACCGGATGAATTTCGCCGAATCGGTTTCTTATCTTTATTCTTTAGGCAACGAAGTGCTGGCCATGAAACTCGGACTGGAAACAGTCCGAGTTTTGGCTGGTGCGCTCGACAATCCTCAACAGAAATTTCCCGCCATTCACATTGCCGGAACCAACGGCAAAGGTTCCACTGCCGCAATGACCGAAGCAATCTTGCGCGCAGCCAGCTTAAATGTCGCACTATTCACCTCGCCTCATCTGATTTCCGTCACGGAGCGTTATCGAGTCAACGGCAATGACATTTCAGAAGACGCGTTTGCACGGCTGGCGACCGTCGTTCGGCAAGCGGGCGAACAACTTGTGGCCGCCGGAAGGCTTGAAGCTCCACCGACGTTTTTTGAGCAGGTGACGATGATTGCTTACCTGTATTTTGCTGAAAACAACGTTGATCTGGCTGTGCTGGAAGTAGGGATGGGCGGACGGCTGGATGCCACTAACATTTGCCAACCGGCGGTGACAGCCATTACGCCGATTGGTTTTGATCACCAACAGTATCTGGGAAATACGCTGGCGGAAATCGCGGGCGAAAAAGCCGGGATCATCAAACCGCATGTGCCGGTCGTGGTCGCTCCACAACCCGCCGAAGCAATGCAGGCAATTGCCGCTCGCGCCGAAGAATTGAATGCTCCGCTGGTTTCCGTCGCCGACGAATCGTTCACTGTTGAGCCAGACGGTTCTGGCAATTACCGATTGCTGTATCAAGATTACAACGTGCTCTTGAGTCTGCGTGGACGCCACCAAGCCGAAAACGCCATGACGGCGATTTTGATCGCGGAACAGTTGCGCCAATTCGGCTGGAAAATTGAACAGCCAGCCATCGAAACAGGTTTAAGCAGTGCCATCTGGCCAGGCAGGTTGCAGTTGATCAAATCCGCGAAGCTGCCAGCGCCGGTTCTTGTGGATGGCGCGCACAATCCGGCAGGAGCCGAAACGCTGCGGAATTTTTTGGCGGAAAATTATCCTGGCGTTCCGATCACAATGATCTTTGGAGCGATGGCGGACAAATCAGCGGTCGAAATGGCAGAAGTGCTTTTTCCTGTGGCGCAACAACTCATTCTGACCAAGGCAAACAATTCTCGCGCAGCTTCGCCTCAATCCATTGCCGAGCAAACAAAAACGCTTCGACAACATTTGGTTTGTACCCAACATCTTGCCGAAGCGTTGCCTGATGCTCTGGATGCCGCAGTGCGCGTCACACCAGCCGATGGCTTGATCGTAGTCTGCGGCTCGCTGTATCTGGCCGGGGAATTACTCAGCTATTTGACGACGTAAGTAGATTGGTGAGCCGCCATCTTCCATCCGCCTTTTTCTTTGACGTAAATGTGGATATAGCGCGCATCAGTATTGACTTTGTTCCCGCCGCTGACGGCTTGCACCAGCCAGTGAGCCGTGACGATTGCCGTGTCGCCGATCACAGTAACCTTGATGTCGTCGCGTTTGATGGAAACATATTTCGATGCGCCGGATTTGATCTTAGCGTTGTAACTGGTTTTGTCATCCACTGCCGCGTTCGAGTGCGTGTAAATCAGTTTTTCGTGATACAGCTTTTCCAATGCGGCGACATCCGCTTTTACCAGCGCGTCTTCCCATTGCTGTTCCAGCTTCAAAATTTCCTGTTCGACTTTTCCTGCCTGCGCGTTCGCGATCACTGCGGTCAAAATCATAACGATCAAACCTCCAAGAATTCGTTTCATGATCAAATCTCCTATTTGAAAATTAAGTCGCTAAGTCAGTACCGCGCGCGGTAGCAAGCGGCATTCTTTGGAGGCTCGCTCCCTACCGATCAATGAGATTAAGGCAAGCTATTTGCAGGAAAGCGGTGGGACAGGTTCGTAACCTGTCCCATAGGAAATTTGTTTTGCTGAAGTAGCGGGACAGGTTACGAACCTGTCCCACCACAAGCCACAAGCAATTTCCTTGTTTTAATCTCATTGCCCTACCGGTCGCGGTACTGACTTAGTCATTTGATTACAGCCAATTACAGTTCATTGATTACCAAATCTTCGTAATTGTCGCGGCGGCGAATGACTTCGATCTTGCCGCCTTCGTCCAGCAGCACGGCAGCCGGAAAGACTCTGCCGTTGTACGCGGTCATTTGCGACGCGGTATATGCACCCGTGTTCAGCATCGCGATGACTTCGCCAACCTGCACGCCCGCAGGCAGCAAACGGCAATCGGGCAAATGCCCATCGCCGTGCATATCGAAGTAAACGTCTCCACCATCGCACAGCGGCCCGGCCATGCGGTATCGCTCGCTATGCGCTTCACCTGCGCGCGAAGCGTTCACCGCGTGGTAATACCAGTGATACAGCACCATCGAAAGCATCAGATTATAACCAGCATCGGTCAGCGCCCAGGCTTCGCCGGTTTCAGGACGCGTTTTGACGTTGCGGACACGGGTCAGGATTGTCACCGCGTCGGCAATGACGGCGCGACCGGGTTCCATAACGATTTCCAGGTCTTCCAGTAACTCTTCGGCTCCGGCTTCTTTTGCAGAAGCGCGAACGACATCAATCGCATTGGCCATCATTTCCGCCGCTGTCAGATTCGCGCCGAGCATTGCACGTTCTCCATCGCTGATTTCGCCGGCGTGCGCATCATCGCGCAAGTAATTGACCGGGATTCCTCCTCCGATATTGATGTGTTCAAGTTCGTGGCCGGTTTCCTTGCGCAGCCAAAGCAGGTGTTCCCACATTGCAGCAAATGCCGCGGCATACGGTTCGGGATCAGGCGTTTGCGAACCAACGTGAATGTGCAGCCCAACCAGATTCACCCAACTTCGGTTTTTGACCGCTCTCAGCATCATCTCGCGGGCTTGCGAAGGCGACACGCCGAACTTGGACGTGTACAGCGCCGTTTGCAGACCGGCGTGTGATCGAGTTCCCACACCGGCAACCAGTCGAACCGTGACATTGGCAGTCTTCTTCAGTTTGGCGGCGACTTGTTCAACCAATTCCAGTTCATAAGGCGAATCCAGGTTGATCGTGTAAATCCCGGCGTCAATCGCTTCGGCAATTTCCTGCTCGGTTTTTGAAATGCCATTCATTTCAATCTGGTCGGGCCGAAACCCCGCGCGTAACGCTTTGAACAATTCGCCGCCGGAATTCACTTCGACATCTATCCCCGCCTTGCGAACTTCCCGAAGCACGCCCAACAAGTTGTTGGCTTTCGAGGCGTAACAAAGCTTCAGATTCGGATGGTGCTTTTGGGCTTCCAATAACTGCGCGATGTTATGCCGAATGCGTGGCGCAGAAATGACAAACAACGGCGTGTCATACGCGGCGGCCAATCCGGTCGCGTCAATGCCATTGATATGCAAGTGATTGTTTTTGACTTCCAAATAGCCAGGAATCGTCCAGGCAGGTTGATTGTTGGCAACTGTCATTTGGGTAAAGTTCTTTCGTGGAATAACCCGCTTCCTACTAGTCGCGGTATTGATTCAATTTGTGAGTAGTGAAACCGCACGAGCGATGATGAAGTTCGATTTTTGAAGCGCGTCTTCAGCAGCTTCGCGTGCGGCGTTGGTTTTAACCATGACGATGGCAACGCGCAAATCCCAACCAGCAGCTTCCAGCGCAGTTTCCGCCGCTGCTTTGTCCAGATTGCATTCGGCCATCACCAAACCGGTCGCCCGTTGGCGAAGTTTGATATTGCTGGTTTTCAAGTTGGTCATGCGATTGCCTGTGACATACCCCAGCCGAACCATCGCCATTGTCGAAAGCATGTTCAGCACCAGCTTTTGCGCCGTGCCGGATTTCAGCCGCGTCGAACCAGCAATAACTTCTGGGCCGACGATGGGTTCAATCGGGATTTCAGCGGCTGCGGCCAATTCAGAGTTTTCATTGCAAACGATGCAAACGGTCAGGCCGCCAAGTTGCCGCGCATACTCCACCGCGCCGATGGTGTACGGAGTTCGACCGCTGGCGGCAATGCCGACCAGGCAATCCTTGGCGGTAAATCCGCGCGCCTGCAAATCTTTTGCTCCGGCTTCGCGGTCGTCTTCGGAAGCTTCGACGGCTTTGTAGCAGGCGTCGTACCCTCCGGCGATGATGCCTTGCACCAGTTCCGGCGAAACGCTGAACGTTGGCGGACATTCGGCAGCATCCAAAACTCCTAGCCGTCCGCTGGTTCCCGTGCCGGTGTAAAACAAATGGCCTCCGCCTCGTAATCGTTCGGCGATGCCGTCCACCGCGCGGGCGACAGCAGGCAAAACCTGTTCGACAGCTTCGGCGACTTTGCGGTCTTCAGCGTTAATGATGCGCAACGCTTCCAGCGTCGGCAGTTTGTCAATTTGCGCGGTGTTCGGATTGATCTGTTCAGTTGTTGTCATTCGAAAAGGAAGATTCTAAAAAAATTGAAGAGCACAAGAATTGACAGCGGAATCACCATAGCGGCAAGGGCCGCAGGCATAACTTTCCATAGTTGCAAGGCTACTGGCGACCTTTTTCCCAAAAGATAGAGCACACCATAAACGCTCAAGGCAATTACACCAAGAATCAGCCAAGTGAAAAGTACAAACAATGGCCCCATGAATTACCTTCTTATTGATATAGACTGAGCCATCTTTGCCGCGCCAATGACAGGTGGATTAAGCGGCGGAGCCACTTCAGCATTTGGCGCGACTTTTTGAATTTCTTCACGCAAAGGTTTCAGAATCAGTTCGCCAGCTTCAAACACGCCGCCGACGAATGCCACGCGGAAGGTGTCGTGCTCCATTTGGAGTTGATCAATCACAGCAATAGCGGTTTTGGCCAGTTCGCAAGCAGCGTCACATAAAATTCGGGCTGCCACTTCATCGCCATGTTGGGCTGCTTCGACCGCAATGGGTGAAAGCTGCGCAATTTTGGATGGGACCTCGCCTTTTTCCTTGGACGAAGAATCATAGATCACGGTCGTCAATTCCGGCGGTGAAGAAACCCCGAAATGGCGCAGCACAGGCGCAGTCATGCTGGTTGCTTCGCCGCGAAAGTCATACGACATCATCACGGCTTCCAACGTGCGGCGACCGATGTAACTGCCGCTGCCTTCGTCGCCCATCATCGGCCCCCAGCCTCCGGCGCGGGCAAAGCGTCCGCTTGAATTGATACCGCAGGCGATTGAGCCAGTTCCGGCAATGATGACAACGCCGGGTTGGTTGCCGGTCGCCCCGGCCAGAGCCACACGAGCGTCGGTTTCCAGTAAAATTGATCGAATAGGCAGCACGGATTTTAGCGCACCCATCATCTGGCTGTGGTAATGAGGTTGAGAAACGCCGGCCAGCCCAATACAGGCGGCGGCAATTTGCGCAACTTCGATTCCGGCTTCGCGGCAAGCGGCGCTGACTGCCTGTAGGATGTGCTTGACGGCATTTTCCAAACCCACGCGCAACAGGTTTGCGGCAGCAGATCGGCCTTCGCCGCAAACGACTCCGCTTTCATTAACAATGACGGCCCGGGAATTGGTTCCTCCGCCGTCTACGCCAAGCCAAAAACGCGGTTGTGTGTGCATGTGCGCATCAATGGAAACAGCTTCTGATGTCACGGTATTCATACGAACTCACGGTTATTTTTATGATTTGGGCCATAGTGGTCGGACTATTCAGCAACGATTTGTCTGACTCGTAAGTCGAATCATAAAACGCGGTGTGGGATAAACAAAACCTGGATGGTGTCGGGGCGGGCTGTCCCATCGGCTTGACAGCCCATCTGACGGCCCCTATACTCCCCGACTTTCAAAGGACAAACTAACATTATTCTGCGACAAGCAAGGAGTTTAGACCGTAATGCCAAATCATAAATCTGCTGAAAAGCGTGACCGCCAAAACAAAAAGCGTAACGCGATTAACACTTCTCACCGCACCAAATTGCGAAATCAAATCAAGAAACTGCGCACGGCGATCGCTTCCGGTGACCAGAATCAGGCCCAGTCGTTGTTGGCTGCCACGGTTTCTGTGATTGATAAATCCATTCAGAAAGGTGTGCTGCATCGCAATGCAGCGGCTCGTCACAAATCGCGCCTGACGACGCACGTCAACGAATTGGCCACCAAGTAGTTTTTGACCAAACTGGCCCGCGTTCCCGTTCGAGCTTTTAGCTAAAGTGAATGAGCCTCGCTTGGTGCAGAATTTTAAGATCAAAAGCCGGTCATCTGACCCGCTTT
>CAYLJQ010000150.1:0-11897 GCA_964383955.1 uncultured Heliomicrobium sp.
TATAAAGAGCGCACAGCGCGGCTTATTCCCAAAGTTTATTGATCAACATCAACAGGCGGATTTATCTGAACGAAGGAGGCCAAAACATGCGGGCACAAAGCCTCTCATTTCTCAATCAAGCTGATTTCAACGCACTGCGCGTTGTCGCATGGGTTTCGCATTCCAACGAACAAACAAAGCTTGTCCAGTTTCCAGGATTTGTATCCCGATCTCAGATTATGACGACGAATAGGACGAACTCTGGAAGCGCTCCAACGCCGCAATCCCCTATGTTTATTCACCTTACACAAGAAAGGAGATGACAGCCCATCTGTGGCCTGTCAGTTGCACTGCTATGAGTATGCACAGAATGTTAATCGTAGACGATGAGGCATCCATTCGATTCGCGATGAGCGACTACTTCAACGTGCATGGATATTTGGTGGATTGCGCCGAGAGTGTTGAAGCGGCGGAAGCTCTTCTACGCACTGGCCCATACGCTGTGGTGATCGCGGATTTGCGACTCACCGGAATGGGCAAAATGAGCGGGATCGAAGTAGTCAAATGCGTCCACGAATTACACCCAGGGACGCCGATCATTATTTTATCGGCTTACCGGTCGCCTGAAGTCGAGGCGGAACTGGTGCAACGCGGCGTCGGTGCGATTGTTCGCAAACCGAAGCCTTTACCGGATCTGGCGCAAATTGTGTTTGGGATGATCGGAGCGGGCGGTACTGCCGTTATGTCTTCTTGAACCAGAGCGAACCCATAAGGGTTGCTGCGCATTCGCTCTGCGGCCAGCGCGCTTAACACTAGCGCAACGGCCACAGATAACAATCAACTTTTTCTCAATAGCAAAGGAGTCGCCGTTATGGCCAGGATCAAGAAATTTTTCAACGACGAAACCGGCTCAGAGCTGATTCAGCATGCAGTCACGGGGGCGTTGGTCTCTGCTTTCTGTATCACGACCTTCATCGCTTTGAGTGGTGGCTACACGGCTGCTCTCCTAAACCTGAAGGAGATCGTCTTGGGTCGTTAATACAAGAAGATTGAATTCGGCTTGCCGTTGAATTTTCAATCAATAACCCAACATCAAAAGAGTCTCCCCCACGAGCGTGAACAGGAATTCTTTTGCCTTAATCACAACTCAACCTAATAGGAGTAATAACCATGAACACGATCAAAAACTTTTTCTTCAACGATGAAACTGGCCTGGAACTGAGCGAATACGCCGTCGCAGCAGCCCTCGTGGCGATCGCTTGCGTCGGAGCCTTTACCGCCCTGAACGGCGGCATCACGGGCGCAATCAATGCGCTGAAAGACGCCGTCACCCCTGCGTCGTAATTTTCGATTACTTATTAACGAGTCTCCCCCACGAGCGTGATCAGGAACTCTTTGCTTTAACCACAATTCAAATCAATAGGAGTCATAACCATGAATACGATCAAAAACTTTTTCTTCAACGATGAAACCGGTCTGGAATTGAGCGAGTACGCCGTCGCGGCTGCTCTCGTGGCGATCGCTTGCGTCGGGGCCTTCACCGCCCTGAACGGTGGCATCACGGGCGCAATCAACGCGCTGAAAGACGCCGTCACACCTGCGTCGTAATTCAGCAACCTGAAAGTTCATCTTTTGACCATTTATAAAAACGGTTTGGCACGCCGCCGCCGTTGCCCCGAGCTGAAAGCGTGCCAGCCTCATTTCAAGAGTCAATCGTTATGTCCAACTCACTTCTGATCATCAATGAAGCCGTGCTGATTCCGTTGTCCTTTCTGATCGCTTATTACGACACGCGCTACCGCCGCATCCCAAATGCCTTCGTGCTGGGAACACTGCTCAGCGGTTTGATCATCAATACGATTTTTGGCGGCTGGGCAGGGCTGCGCAACAGTCTGATCGGATGCTTGTTCGCCTTCGGCCTGATGCTGGGAGTGCGCTTCTTCACAGGACTAGGCGCGGGCGACGTCAAGTTATTCGGCGCAATTGGTGCGCTGATAGGCCCACAGCGCGTGTTGTCTGCGTTTCTGTTGGTTGTCTTGGTGGGTGGAGTGCTAGCTGCCTTCGCGATACTCCGCGCGTGCACCGTGCGCCAGACGATGTTTGGCGTCTATCAAATTTTTACTGGCTTACTGCCCGGTGGGCGGATGCCAACCAGAGAAAACTTCATTAGCAATGGTGTAGTGACAATTCCATACGGAATTGCCATCACCTGCGGCAGCGCGATGTGCGTATTTGGCGCACTGGCACGTGGCTGAATCAGTACCGCGACTAGTAGGGAGCGGGTGCTTTATCAATTAAAGGAAAAGGATTTATGCAGGATAAACGCCTCATCATTGTGATCGTTTGCGCCGTTGCCTTCGGGCTGGTCGCCGCCATTTTGGTGGGTCGCTACCTGTCGAATGTAGAAGGGCGCAGCAATAAGATCGTCGTCGCCAAAGTGAGCATTCCATTAAGCACGATGATCACGGCAGAGCAACTAAGCGTTCAACAGCTTCCGCGCGAGGCTACGCCTGAAGGCTCATTCACTGATCCAACAAAGCTGATCGGTCGCGTAGCCTTGGCCAACATTGGTGCACGCGAGCCACTTACCGAACTGAGATTGGCTCCTGCGGGATCAGAAGCAGGACTGACAGCGATGATCGCCGAAGGCTTTCGTGCCATCACCGTCAAGGTAGATGAAGTCGTTGGTGTCGCGGGACTGCTACAGCCCGGCGCCTGGGTGGATGTGGTCGCAGTGGTGACGCCGCAGGAGCAATCCGCTGGGCAAGGCCCGACTTCCAAAATTGTTTTGCAACACATCAAGGTCTTGGCTACAGACCAGAACATCGAAACGCAAAAGAAAGACAGCGGCATCTTGAGCATTAAGGCTGTCACGCTACAGGTGGCTCCGGACGAAGCTGAAAAGCTGGCGCTTGCGCAGGCCGAAGGCAAGCTTCAACTGGTGATGCGCAATTCCGTGGATAAGGACGATGTGCAGACGGCTGGTGTAAACAAACGCAGTTTGCTGACCGGCGACCACGTCGCCTTGCTGCCGGAACCTGTGACAACCAGTAGCTCTGGAAGCGTAACGTCACAGACGACAATACCTGTTGCGCGAAAAGCTTCGCCGCCACGTCGTCGTCTGCCTCCGCCGCTGTTTATTTCGCCCGAGTACGGAAAATACGAAAAGCCTCCGACAACAGACAAAACTGGAACCAGTGGCAAACCAAAACCTGTTCCGGTTCGCAACGCAGTCGAAGTGTTCGACAGCGGAAAGCGGCGCACGATTGAAGTGCCGTAGCGCCATATTCAAAAAACAGACATTTCAGTTGCCCATACATATTGCCCCGATGAAAAGAACGATTGATAACGCCGGAGTTCCTCACGGTTATGAAACAAGAAGTATCCAAACAGCGTCTTTACGCAGTTGTCCAAATCCTTGCACGTATTTTCGTGCCCTTCCTTTCCGTCCTGGCTTTCTCGCAGCGGACTCACGCTGAAGACTTCCACGTACAAGCAGCTTTCGCACAGCCGCAGCAGGAAGCCATCACGATGAATGTGCTGGTTGGCCAGTCACGAATCATCCATTTCGACAGACCTATCGGACGTTTATCCATTTCAAGCTCAGAAGTTGGCGAAGCGGTTGTGGTCGCGGCGGACCAGGTGGTGGTCAACGGCAAGGCCTTTGGCCAGGTCAACATCATCGTCTGGGAAAAGAATGGCGAACGTTCGTTGGTCTTCGACATTTACGTTCGTGCCAACCTCGCATTGCTGGATGCGCTCATTAAGAGTCTGTTTCCGAAAGACGACATCCGGCTGAGTCAGGCCAATGGCTCGGTGATCCTTTCCGGCACAGTGGACGACCCGAAGAAAATCGCGATGGCTGAAAGCACTGTTCAAACGGCGGGTTTCAAGACCGTCAATATGCTGCGCGGGCCGTTCAGAAACGCGACCCAAGTGCAATTGCAGGTGCGCGTGGCGGGAGTCAATCGCAACCGCATGAAGGAATTCGGAACCTCCTTTGCCTATCAATCCGGCCCTGGCACGGGCGGCTACACAAACAGCGGTAGCGGTCCTTCCAGCGTTGGAAAGATTGAAGACGGCAACATTTTCGGCACAGTCAGCAGCGCGCTGAACCTGTTCCTGATGGGCAATAACGCAATGAGCTTCATTCGTGTGCTGCATTCGCAAGGCGCGCTGCGAGGTTTAGCCGAACCCAACCTGATTGCGATGGACGGCCAGCAGGCCAGCTTTCTGGCGGGCGGCGAATTCCCAGTCCCCATTGTGCAAAGCGGAGGAGACAAATCCAGCGTCACCATCATGTTCAAGGAATACGGTGTGCGATTGAACTTCAAACCCACGGTCGTCGGTGAAGAGTACATACGGCTGGAATTGGAACCTGAAGTTTCAACGATTGATTACGCCAATGGCATCAAACACGACGGGTTCATTATTCCGGCTTTGCGCACACGACGCGCCAAAACGGGCATTGAATTGCGCGACGGCCAAAGCTTTGCGCTGGCAGGCTTGCTCGATAACAGCGAGATGAAATCGCTTTCGAAAATCCCTGTGCTCGGCGATGTGCCGATTCTTGGTCAGCTTTTCCGTTCGACCCAATTTCAAAAACAAGAGACCGAACTGATGTTCATCGTGACGGCACAGATTGTCCGTCCCATTAATCCCGACAGCTTGCCGCAAATGCGCGGAGTGGACGATTTGAAATCCGGTTCGCCGCTGGACAAAACGGAAAAGGGCGAAGGCTTGTCGGGCAAGGTCGGCTTCACAACTAACCAGGCGACGAAACAGGAAGCGCCAGCAGCATCGGTCAACTATGCGTTGATTGTGCCGCCTGCCGTTATTGAATCAGCACGCGCACGAACTACGGCAGCAGTGCCAATCAAATAAATCTGATGTTGGTCATAAAGGTGAGGCAATGATGGCACAACAGCAAAACAAATTATTGACCGTACAGAAATCCTGGAACCACACCGCTATCAGAGTTAAACGCCGCTCCCCCAGACAGAGCGCCGAGCGTGGGGTGACGTTGGTCATTACCACGCTCGGTATGCTCTGCGCCCTGCTGGTGGTCGGGCTATGCATTGACATCAGCCATTTCTACATGGTCAAGACAGAATTACAGCACGCAGCGGACGCAGCAGCCTTGGCAGGCGCGGCTTCGCTCAATTCTTCGGCCGCAGGCATTGATACCGCCGTGACGCGCGCGCTGATCACAATGAACAAGGTAGAGTTTGGCAAAGCCAATGCCACAGTGAGCGCCGCCAACGTCACGTTCGGAATCAACCTGGAAGATGCCAACTATCTGAGCAGAGCAAGCGCGCAGGCGACTGCATCGAATGTTCGCTTCGTTCGTGTAACGACCGATCCCGCGCCGGTCAAGGTGTATTTCGCCGCGATGGTTTTGGGTACGTCGGTCAACATCACGGCAACCGCAACAGCAGGCCAGTCGGTTCCGCTGAATGTTATCTGCGGTTTCATTCCGGTTTCAGTTATTGATTACGATAACCCGATTGTGCCGGGCCAGACGTATACCTTCCGCTCTCAATCCGGTGGAAAAAACTCTGTTTCGCCCGGTAACTACCAAATCCTTTCCGTTGCTGGTCGAGGCGGACGCAACGTGCGCATTGGACTGGCTGCGGGAGTGGATGCGTGTGCACAGCAAGGAGAATGGTACTCCGTGGACAGCAGTCCAGGACAGACCGCAGGTCCTGTGCGTGAAGGGATCAACACACGCTTTGATGATTATGGCAGCAGTCACGTCAACCCAACCGATCATCCGCCCGATACGAACATCGCCAATAACATCACTTATGCACAGTACCGTGACCACTTAATCAACCAAGCGCCAAGTCGCACGGGTGTCGCGGGCCGTCGAATCGTCCTGATCCCAATCATCAAAAAGAACGAATACGATCAGGGACGTGACTTGGTTAGGTTCAACCGGTTCGGAGTTTTCTTTCTGCGCAGCAAGGTGGGCAGTGGAACTGGTGGTGATTTGGTTGCTGAATACATTCAGGATCGGATCACGGTCAGCCAGGGCGATTACGACCCAAACGGCGGTACTGGCAACGCGTTGATCGCCGTGCCGGTCCTTTACAAGTAAGAAGAGGCAAGATGAAGAAGAGGATGCAACCAATGCGGCGAACGCAAATCGAGCACGGTACACAAATGGTCGAGATGGCAATTTGCCTGCCCCTTCTGCTCATGCTCTTTGCTGTCGCAGGCGAAATGGGGCGGCTTTATTTTATGAACACGACGCTGGCCAAGAGCACGCGATTGGCTGCGCGCTACCTGACCACGGTGCCGCTCAATAACAACGAAAACATAATGCTCTATTACGCAAACGCGAAGAACTTGGCTGTTTACGGCAAGATCGCGCCCATAGGGAACGATAAACCGATTGTGCCTGGGCTGACCACCAACAATGTTCTGATCACAACTGCGGGCGGAACTTCGATCATCCCACAATTCGTTACGGTGCAGGTTACAGGCATTAGCTACAAACCAACCCTGAACCTGGGAAAGTTGATCAAAAACTCCAGCTTTTCGCTCACTGTGCCGCTCTCGCCAGCAACAACGATGAGGTACCTGATTACGCAACCGCTCAATTGAATCTGATTCAGGAAAGGCTCAACCTATGAAGACCACTTACAACTCAATCCTGATTGCTTACCGGCAATTTCTTCCTGCTTTCGTGGTGCTCCTCCTCTTTTGCGGCTTGCTGGCAAAGGCACAAACCCAAGCGCGGGTGACGCAATTTACTTCCAATTCCGTTCATCCACACAGCATCACCGTCAACTATCCCGATGCTGATTGCACGGTGATTTCTACTGCATATGCGGTTACCGCAGGCAGCAACACTGTAACGTTCAGTGCCGGTACGGCTTCGCCGTTCCAAATTATCCGGCAATCTGAAAACGAGGATTGTTCGATTACGGCGGACTTTCCACTGAACACGAAAGTGCTGGCGGTGAACACCGTTACCAAAGGAACACGACCGGCACTGACCATCACCTTCGCGACGGGCGTGACCGAAATGGAATTCCAGGCACAGATCTTCGGCTTCGGCACGGAACGCTTCACCTTTGAAGTGTTCAACGGCGAAGAATCCCTGGCCGTTTTCACGGTCGAAGATCAAATGGATTACACCCAGACTGGGCAGAAGGGCTACATCGGAGCGCGGACTTCCGGCAATGACCTGATCACAATGGTCAAAGTGTGGGCCGAATTCCCGGATGACCCAAAACATAACGAAGCCGTCGCCAATAAATTCGCGATTGGCCCTGTCTCCTTCCGGCTCGACCGCGACCAGTAACGGATGGTTCGTAGCGCAATGTAGAGGAAAGGACTCAATGAGAGAAGAAATAAGAAACAACCGCCGAAGACACCGAAGCAATGAACGGGGCAGCACGTTGGTCGAATTCAGCATTACCGGTGCAATCTTTCTACTGGCGCTTTTCGGAGTGCTCGACTTCGGGCGGCTGCTTTGGACACACAACGCGCTGGCCGATGCTGCGCGCCACGGTGCGCGCCACGCGGTTTCCAGTTCCGTGACCAGCACAGCGGCTATCAAAAATATGGTGGTGTACGGCAATCCAAACGGGGGCACAAACCCAGTGGTGTCGGGGCTGACGGCGAGCAACGTCGAGATCGTTTACGACAACGTTGGACTGGGTCGCGGAACGGCCACGATCAAGATCAAAGGCCATCATTTCAAATTCGCGGCACTCTTTTTCGGCGTTGACATGTTGATGCCGGATTACCAGACCACATTAACTGGCGAGACGATGGGCTTCGCTCCGCCAAAAATTTAGCAGCAATGAATCAACCACTGACCTTCATCATCCTGGGAAAAGAGCCAAACGCGCTCAAAGAATTGGGCGGCGCATTATCGGCTCACAAGCGCGTACGGTTGCTCGCAGGCGGCAGCAAGACTTGGCAGTCTGAGCAGTATTACGCTGAAGTCGCTCGCCTGCGGCCGGCCGTCGCGGTCATCACGCTGGGTGCGAATCCGGAACATGAATTGGCATTGATCCGTCAACTGGCCGCAGAATGCCCTGAAACGATGCTGGTCGGAGCTGCCCGTGATGCTTCGCCAGATTTGATTCTGAACTCTTTGCGCGCCGGAGCGCAGGAATTTCTTCGTCTGCCGATCATCGCCGCTGAGTTTGAGGCAGTGCTGGACCACGCCACGCAATTCGCCGCAAAACAGGCAACCGTTCCACAAGGCAAAGGGCGCGTCATTGCAGTCTTTTCCAATCGAGGGGGCTGCGGCACGTCCTTTCTTGCCACCAATCTGGCGATTGCGTTGGAAGCGCCAACCGCAGTCATTGATTTGAATTTGCAGGGGGGCGATCTGGGATTTTTGTTTCATCTAGAACCGAAATTTTCGATCACTAACCTGATCGAAAATTTGACCCGGATGGATGATGCGCTGCTAACCAGTCTGCTGACGCCTTATTCCTCTACTGTCTCGCTGTTGCCCGCACCGCGTGATGTGGATGCCGCCATAGGCGTTCAGGCGGCGCAAGTGCGGGAAGTGATCGAGCTGCTACGCAAACGGTTTGAATACGTGGTGATTGACCTGGTGCATCTGTTCGACGAGGTAACGCTGGCCGCTCTTGATCAAGCAGACGAAATCCTGCTCGTGCTTAATACGGAAATTATGACGATCCGTAGCGCCCAACGCGCGCTGACAGTTTTCGACCGCCTGGATTACCCACGCGAAAAAGTGCGCGTCGTCATCAATCGTTGGAACAAGAAGCTATTAAACATGGATTGGCAGCAGATCGAACGCTTTCTAGGCAAAGGCGCTGTCAGCTTTGTGCCAGACGATTACAGCGCAGTGGTTCATTCGATCAATCTGGGGCAACCCCTGGTCGCGGAACATCCTTCAGCTCCCATCAGCGCGGAAATCAAGCGTCTGGCACAAACCCTGACAGGAAAATCGAGCAAAAGGCATCCGCTGACTTTCAATACTCCCTTAAACGGTAACGGGCATGCAGTGCTCAATGGTGGGGCGGTAAATGGCCACCATCACGGCGCGGCAAAACAGACTGTAGATGCCAAAACCTGGAAGGTGCGATTGCGTTCGGTCTTCAGTCGCAATTGAACTTTCGTCGCAATCGTAATTTGTAATGTAAAGGAATCGTTATGTCACTTCGTGAAAGACTCGTCAGAGAAACTCTTCCACCACCCGTTATGCCGCTCGTTGTCCGCGCCGACGAAGCGCCCAACGGCCAACGAATCTTCCAGGATATGAAGTCGCGGCTTCACCAGGCCGTCATCAATCGTCTGGATTTGTCCAAGATCAATCAACTCTCGCAAGAGCAAATCCAGACTGAAGTCGCGCGATTGGCCAAAGAGATGATTGCCAATGAAGACGCACCGCTGTCTTCCAACGAACGGGACCGTCTGATTGAGGAAGTTCGGCACGAACTGTTCGGCTTGGGACCGTTAGAACCGTTACTGGCCGATTCGACCATTTCCGACATTCTGGTCAATTCGCACAAAGACGTTTATATCGAACGGCGCGGCAAGCTGGAGCGCACCAATGTTGCCTTCAAAGATAACGATCACCTGATGCGCGTTATTGAGCGCATTGTTTCTGCTGTTGGCCGCCGCATTGACGAATCATCGCCAATGGTGGACGCGCGCCTTCTGGACGGTTCGCGCGTCAATGCGATCATTCCGCCACTGGCGCTGCGCGGCCCGTCAGTTTCGATTCGCCGGTTTGGGTCGAAGCCTCTGCTGATGAACGATCTGGTCGAGAAAGGCGCGCTTACCCAGGAGATCGCCGAATTGCTGGGGATGTGCGTCAAAGCGCGATTAAACATTCTGATTTCGGGGGGCACCGGCTCTGGCAAAACAACGCTGCTCAATTCACTTTCGGCTTTCATCCCAGAAGATGAACGCATCATCACGATTGAAGATTCTGCCGAACTGCAATTGCAACAGCCACACATTGTCGCGCTGGAAACCCGTCCGGCGAACATCGAAGGCAAAGGTGAAATCACACAACGCGACCTGGTTAAAAACGCGCTACGAATGCGCCCAGAACGCATTGTTCTTGGCGAAGTACGCAGCGGCGAAGCAATTGACATGCTTCAGGCGATGAACACCGGCCACGACGGATCGCTTGCCACGATCCACGCTAATACGCCGCGTGACGCGCTGGTGCGGCTGGAAACAATGATTCAGATGACCGGCATGAAACTTTCTGATAAGGCGATGCGCCAACAAATCAGTTCCGCCATCAACCTGGTTATTCAGGCAGCGCGATTGAGCGATGGCACGCGCCGTGTCACTTCGATTTCAGAAATTACAGGCATGGAAGGCGAAACCATCACCATGCAGGAAATCTTCAAATACGAACGCAGCGGCATTGATCGTGATGGCCACGTCATTGGTCGCCACCGTCCCACGGGCGTGCGCCCGCTGTTTGCCGAACGCCTGAAGATTTACGGCCTAAGCGTTCCGCGCAGCTTGTTCGAGGAAAGATAGTTTATGGTTTCCATTACCACATTTCTTGTTTGCGTCACGGTAACGTTCATTTCGTATTTGCTGATGACCGGTAAATCCAGGGCAGAACGCAAACTTCTGGAAGAGCGACTGACCGATACGTTAGTTCAATCCACGGACGTAGTAGATGAACAGTTACGAGTGCTACGAAAGGAACTGCTCAGCGAAATTCCACGCCTCAACCAGTTGATGCTGCGCCTTCGCGCGGCGACTCAACTGAAGCGAATCATCGAACAGGCCGACATGAGCATCACTGTGCTGCGCCTGTGTATGTTTTCGCTGATCTTTGGGTTGGTGGGTTGGATGGGCGTTTCCGCGTTCGTTAATTCATTGCTGCTTTCCGCTTTTGCCGGGTTGGCAACGGCAGCGCTGCCGTTTGTTCACGTCTGGCGGAAACGAAAGAAACGGCTAGACAACTTCATGGCTCTTTTGCCTGATACGTTGGAATTGATGAGCCGAGGCCTGTCAGCAGGCCACGCGTTTACGGAATCCTTGCGAATGGTCGCAGCCGAAATGCCAGAGCCGATTGCCGGCGAATTCGGCAAGACCTATGAAGAACAGAACCTGGGTCTTTCTTACAAGCTGGCGCTGAAGAACATGACTGCCCGGATCCCGCTGCTCGATTTGCGGTTGTGTGTCACTGCGATCCTGATCCAGCGAGAAACTGGCGGGAATTTGGCCGAAATTCTGGAAAAGGTCGGCCACACAATTCGCGAACGCTTCCGCATTATCGAAGACCTGAAAACGCTGACTACGAGTTCGCGCATGTCCGCGTGGGTGCTGTGCGGATTGCCGTTGTTTATCGCCGTGATGGTCAATTTCATGAATCCGGAATATATGGAGCCGCTCTGGAATGACCCGCGTGGCCAGAAGCTGGTCTATGCGGCGGCAATCATGCAGATCATCGGCATGCTCATCATCCGTAAGATCATGCGTATCAAAATTTGACCTAATCGAAATCAGGAAACAATCTTATGCTGTCAATCATCGTCTTTCTCACCTTTATTAGTTCTGTTCTCGGCACTGCTGGTGTTTACTGGCTGTTTTCGCGCCGCACCTCAATCATGGATCGGCTTGAAACAGTCAAAAAGGTCAAGGAAGAAGTGGTTGACTTGCCAACAGAGCCAACGGAGAAGCTGGCTGAGCGGATGGCGAAGCCTCTCAATCGCCTGGCGCCGCCTTCTCTCACTGAAGCGCAAAAACTGCAAAAGCAGTTGTTGAAGGCAGGTTATTTTTCGCACAACGCGCCCGCCATTTATCGAGGAATTCAGCTAGCAACCTTGTTCGGATTTCCCGCCATCACTTTGGTAACCAGCCTGTTGCTCGCACAGCCAGTCAAAATGGTATTGCTTTATTGCACCGTGGCCTTCATCAAAGGTTTCTTCCTGCCCCGCTTCATC